>NZ_JBIUWQ010000046.1:0-48955 GCF_044743525.1 Pseudomonas sp. NPDC087598
GCCGCCGCGCAAGCCCCCCGTGCGCGACAAAGACGCCAGGGGCAGCCAGGTCTGCTCGGTCTACCTGCTTGATCCCGAGACCACCCGCTTCGTCCTGATGGCCACCGAGGGCTTGAACAAGCGCTCGATCGGCAAGGTCAGCATGGCACCCAACGAAGGTCTGGTCGGTCTGGTCGGCACGCGTGAAGAACCCCTGAACCTCGAAAACGCTGCGGATCACCCGCGCTATCGATACTTCGCCGAGACTGGTGAAGAGCGTTACGCCTCGTTCCTCGGTGCACCGATCATTCACCACCGCCGCGTCGTCGGCGTGTTGGTCATCCAGCAAAAAGAACGCCGCCAGTTCGATGAAGGTGAAGAAGCCTTCCTCGTGACCATGAGCGCGCAGCTCGCCGGCGTTATCGCCCACGCCGAGGCCACCGGTTCGATCCGCGGTCTGGGTCGTCAGGGCAAGGGTATTCAGGAAGCCAAGTTCGTCGGTGTGCCGGGTTCGCCGGGTGCGGCGGTCGGTACCGCCGTGGTCATGCTGCCGCCAGCCGATCTCGACGTGGTGCCGGACAAGACCATCACCGACATCGACGCGGAGCTGGCGCTGTTCAAGACCGCCATCGAAGGCGTGCGCGCCGACATGCGCGCCTTGTCCGCCAAACTCGCGACCCAGTTGCGCCCGGAAGAGCGTGCGCTGTTCGACGTCTACCTGATGATGCTCGACGATGCCTCGCTCGGCAGCGAAATCACTACCGTAATCAAGACCGGCCAGTGGGCCCAGGGCGCCCTGCGTCAGGTGGTCACCGAGCACGTTAACCGTTTCGAACTGATGGACGACGCTTACCTGCGTGAGCGCGCCTCGGACGTCAAGGATCTCGGTCGCCGCCTGCTCGCCTATTTGCAGGAAGAGCGGCAGCAGAACCTGGTCTACCCGGAAAAAACCATTCTGGTCAGCGAAGAGCTGACCCCGGCAATGCTCGGTGAGGTGCCGGAAGGCACGCTGGTCGGTCTGGTCTCGGTACTCGGTTCGGGTAACTCCCACGTCGCGATTCTGGCCCGGGCCATGGGCATTCCGACGGTGATGGGTCTGGTTGATCTGCCGTACGCCAAGGTCGACGGCATCGAAATGATCGTCGACGGCACACGCGGCGAGGTCTATACCAACCCCAGCGAAGTGCTGCGCAAGCAGTTCGCCGAAGTCGTCGAAGAAGAGAAACAACTGGCGCTGGGCCTCGACACCCTGCGCGACCTGCCGTGCGTGACCCTCGATGGCCACCGCATGCCGCTGTGGGTCAACACCGGTTTGCTGGCAGACGTGGCGCGGGCGCAGAAGCGTGGTGCCGAAGGTGTCGGCCTGTACCGCACCGAAGTGCCGTTCATGATCAATCAGCGTTTCCCGAGCGAGAAGGAACAACTGGCGATCTACCGCGAACAGCTCGCCGCGTTCCACCCGCAACCGGTGACCATGCGCAGCCTCGACATCGGTGGTGACAAGTCGCTGTCGTACTTCCCGATCAAGGAAGACAACCCGTTCCTCGGCTGGCGCGGCATTCGCGTGACGCTGGACCACCCGGAAATCTTCCTGGTGCAGACCCGCGCAATGCTCAAGGCCAGCGAAGGCCTGAACAACCTGCGGATTCTGCTGCCGATGATCTCCGGCACCCACGAGCTCGAAGAAGCCTTGCACCTGATCCACCGAGCCTGGGGCGAAGTGCGCGACGAAGGCACCGACGTGCCGATGCCGCCAATCGGCGTGATGATCGAGATTCCGGCAGCGGTGTATCAGACCAAGGAACTGGCGCGGATGGTCGACTTCCTGTCCGTCGGTTCCAACGACTTGACCCAGTATTTGCTGGCGGTCGACCGCAACAACCCACGGGTGGCCGACCTCTACGACTACCTGCACCCGGCGGTGCTGCAAGCGTTGCAAACCGTGGTCCGCGATGCGCATGCCGAGGGCAAACCGGTGAGCATCTGCGGCGAAATGGCCGGTGATCCGTCGGCGGCCGTGCTGTTGATGGCGATGGGGTTCGACAGCCTGTCGATGAACGCCACCAACTTGCCGAAGGTGAAATGGATGCTGCGTCAGGTCAATCTGAGCAAGGCCAAGGAATTGTTGGCGGAGCTGATGACCATCGATAACCCGCAAGTTATCCACAGTTCGCTGCAACTGGCGCTGAAGAACCTTGGGTTGTCGAAGATCAATCCGCCGGCGGTCAACAAAGCCCTCTAGCACCCTGAGGACCCTGTGGCGAGGGAGCTTGCTCCCGCTGGAGTGCGGAGCGCTCCCAATTCGGTCAATGAGTTTCTTCAGAGAAATCGCATGGCTGAATTGCGGCTGCTTCGCAACCGAGCGGGAGCAAGCTCCCTCGCCACAATGGTTGCTTGCTTTCAGATATTGATCTCCACCTCGCCCAAATGCCCGCCATACGGCCCGAAACTGCGCTCCACCATTCGCCGCGTCCCATCCGCCTGCACGATCAACGCCGTACTCGCCCGCGTCCCGTAACTCTGGCTGGCAATAAACACACTTGACAGCAATGATTCAGTCGCCAGCCCAACGCCGGTATCCGGCAGTTCGGCAAACGGCGCGGTCTGCGCATCCCCCAGCAATTCCAGCAATCGCGCAGGCTGCGGATCCTCCAGCACAGCGCTCAACGCTGCCTTGGCCTTGAGCAATTTGGGCCATGGCGTATCCAGCCCGGCATTGGATAACCCGTAGACACCGGGCTCAAGCATCACCGGCTCCGACATCCGCGCATTGAAGTGCCACAGTTCATGGCTGTTGCCGAGCAGCAGATTGAACCCGGCATATTCCGGCGCACGTCCGACCACATCGCTCAAATAATCATCTATCGACGCATCGCCCGTCAGAAACCGGGCCACCAGTTCACCCCGCGATTTGCGCGCTGGCGGTTGGTGCGGATCGCGAATATTGGTCAGCGCGGCGAATCGGCCATTGGCGCCAATGCCGAGCCAGGTCCCTCCGGCTTCAAGATCACGCCCGGCATGCACGTGTGGCTCCTCCGGCCATTGCGCCAGCGGCAGGCTTGGCCGGGCATAGAATTCGTCACGGTTGGCCGCGACGATCAGCGGCTGGGCATGGCCCGGGCGCCAGGCGAAAACAATCAGGCACATAAGGTGGTCCTTGTGTGTTTTTTGCTCACTCTACGCATCCAGCGTCCGTGCATCCATCGTAAGTGGAGCAGGAGGCCATGCATCCGTTACCATGCCGCTCCTGTTTTGCGGATGCGCCTTGGGAGACGGTCATGGAATTTCTGCTCTATCTGGCGCTGGGCGCCTGTGCAGGCATACTGGCCGGGCTGTTCGGGGTGGGCGGCGGGATCATCATTGTCCCGGTGCTGGTGTTCAGTTTCACCCTGCAAGGCTTTGACCCGTCGATCCTTACGCATCTGGCGGTGGGTACGTCGCTGGCAACGATCATCTTCACTTCGGTCAACGCCGTGCGTGAACACCATCGGCGTGGTGCAGTGCGCTGGCCGATCTTCATGTGGATGGCGGTAGGCATTCTGTTGGGTGCCGGTTTCGGTGCGCTGACGGCTGAAGCGATCTCGGGGCCCAACCTGCAAAAAATCATCGGTGTGTTCGCCCTGGTGATTTCGCTGCAGTTGGCGCTGGACATCAAACCCAAGGCCAGCCGAACCGTGCCGGGCAAACTCGGTCTGACCGTGGCCGGCGGTGTGATCGGCTGGGCCTCGGCGATATTTGGCGTTGGCGGTGGTTCGCTGACCGTGCCGTTCCTGACCTGGCGCAGTGTGCCGATGCAGCAGGCGGTGGCGACATCGTCGGCCTGCGGTCTGCCAATCGCTTTGGTCAGTGCATTAAGTTTCATGATTCTGGGGTGGCATGATCCGTTGCTGCCAGCCCATAGTCTCGGTTTTGTTTATTTGCCGGCGTTGTTGGGCATCGCCCTGACCAGCATGGTGTTCGCCCGCATCGGCGCGCGTCTGGCGCACAGATTGTCGCCGCGCTTGCTGAAACGGCTGTTCGCCGCTTTGCTGTTCAGCGTGGGTTTGAGCTTTCTGCTTTAGCCGCGTCGCAATCCTGGCTTAATCCTGAGGTGACAGCGTCGCCCGGGAATTTTGGTTTCAACTCTAACGAGGAGTCGCAATGCTGCCTTACCCGCAGATCGACCCGGTGGCTCTGGCCATCGGTCCGCTGAAAATCCATTGGTACGGCCTGATGTACCTGATCGGTATCGGCGGTGCATGGCTGCTGGCGTCGCGCCGGCTCAACCGTTTCGACCCGACCTGGACCAAGGAGAAACTCTCCGACATGGTCTTCTGGATGTCGATGGGGGTGATTGTCGGTGGACGTCTCGGTTACGTGCTGTTCTACGATCTGAGCGCTTATCTGGCCAATCCGACGCTGATTTTCGAAGTGTGGAAGGGCGGCATGTCGTTCCATGGCGGCTTCATCGGCGTGATGCTCGCAGCGTTGTGGTTCGGCAAGCGCAACGGCAAGTCGTTCTTCCAGTTGATGGACTTCGTCGCGCCAATGGTGCCGATCGGCCTGGGTGCCGGGCGTATTGGTAACTTCATCAATGCCGAACTCTGGGGCAAGGCGACTGACGTGCCGTGGGCCATGGTTTTCCCGCCGTTCAGCGATCCTGCGCAGCTGCCGCGTCACCCCTCGCAGTTGTATCAATTCGCGCTCGAAGGCGTAGCGCTGTTCCTCATTCTGTGGATCTTCTCGCGTAAACCGCGCCCGACAATGGCCGTTTCCGGCATGTTCGCGTTGTTTTACGGCATCTTCCGTTTCATCGTCGAGTTCGTCCGCGTGCCGGACGCGCAATTGGGCTATCTGGCCTGGAACTGGCTGACCATGGGCCAGGTACTCTGCGTGCCGATGATCGTCGGCGGGCTGTTCCTGATCTGGCTGGCCTATCGTCGCGCGCCCGCAGCACCGCTCGCGCCGACGGCTTAAACTACGAACCCCGGCGCGCGACGCCGGGGCTCAAAGGACACAGGTAACTCATGAAGCAATATCTCGAACTGGTCTCGCACGTCATCCAGAACGGCACCAAACAGGCCAACCGCACCGGCATCAACACCATCAGTTTTCCGGGAGCGATGCTGCGTTTCGATCTGCAGGAAGGTTTCCCGGCGATTACCACGCGCAAAATGGCCTTCAAATCGGCCATCGGCGAGATGTGCGGATTTCTCCGTGGCGTCAATAACGCTGCCGAGTTCCGTGCGCTGGGCTGCAAGGTCTGGGACCAGAACGCCAATGAAAACGCGCAGTGGCTGGCCAACCCGTTCCGTCAGGGCGACGACGACCTCGGCGAGATCTACGGCGTGCAATGGCGCAAATGGCCGGCGTACAAGCAGATCCCGCTGAGCAACACGGCGGCCATCGAACAAACCTTGAGCAACGGCTACAAGCAGATCGCCCAAGGCGAAGAAGACGGTCAGGCCTACGTGGTGCTGTACAAAGCCATCGATCAGGTGCGTCAGTGCGTCGACACGATCATCAAGGATCCGGGCAGCCGCCGCATCCTGTTCCACGGCTGGAACTGCGCCCAGCTCGATGAAATGGCCTTGCCGCCATGCCACCTGCTGTACCAGTTCCACCCGAATGTCGAGACCAGGGAAATTTCCCTGACCCTCTACATCCGTTCCAACGATCTGGGGCTGGGCACACCGTTCAACCTCACCGAAGGCGCCGCGTTGCTGAGTCTGATCGGTCGCCTGACCGGCTACACGCCGCGCTGGTTTACCTATTTCATCGGTGATGCGCACGTCTACGAGAACCATCTGGACATGCTCAACGAACAGCTCAAGCGCGAGCCGTTCGCCATGCCGAAACTGAAAATCTCCGATCGTGTACCGGAGTTTGCCAAGACCGGTGTGTACCAGCCGGAATGGCTGGAGCTGGTGGAACCGAGCGACTTCTCGCTGGAAGGCTACGAACACCACGCGCCAATGACCGCGCCAATGGCGGTCTAAGCCGTTGCACAAAACCCCTGTGGGAGCGAGCCTGCTCGCGAAGAGGGCGTGTCAGTCATAGAGATGTCGACTGATACACCGCTTTCGCGAGCAGGCTCGCTCCCACATTTGGTTTTGCGTGAGTCTTAATGGCCGTGGCTGCGGCCTACGTGGGAGTGTTCGACTTCCGTCGCGACCACGCCGCCACTCACTTCCAGCCGTTGCAAAATCCCGCATTGATCAGCCATCGGCCCTTCGCCGCAGCGTTGGCGCAGGTCGAGCAGTTGCGTCTGTAATGCCAGCAACCCGTCAATCCGCGCTTTCACATGCTGGATATGCTCGTCGATCAGCGCATTAACGCTCTCGCACTGATCCTGCGGGCTGTCGCGCAAGGTCAGCAGGCTGCGGATTTCTTCGAGGGTCATGTCGAGGGTGCGGCAGTTGCGGATGAAGGTCAGGCGTTCGGCGTGGGCCTGGGTGTAGACGCGGTAGTTGCCGTCGCTGCGCGCAGGTTCCGGCAGCAGGTTTTCGCGCTCGTAATAACGGATGGTTTCCACGGCGCAGTCGGTCAGTTTGGCCAGTTCTCCGATCTTCATGACGGCAATCTCCAAAAGGGTGCTTGACCCTATAGTGGCTACAGGGTCTTTACTTGGCAACAGGCACCTTCATGGACGCGACCAATGAGCGATTCTCAGCACACCCACAAGCCCGGCGACGGGCACGACCACAGCCACAAATTGCAGCCTGTGCATAAGCATTCACATGGCGGCGATTCCTGCTGCGGGTCGAAAGTTGCAGCACCGGCACCGGTTCATGCGCACGAAGATTCCTGCTGCTCGTCGAAAGCCGCAGCGCCTGCGTTGGTGCAACTGAGCGATAAGACCAGTGCCGATGCGCGGCTGAGCAGTTTCCGCATCGAGGCGATGGACTGTCCGACCGAGCAGACGCTGATCCAGAACAAGCTCGGCAAACTGGTCGGCGTCGAGCAACTGGAGTTCAACCTGATCAACCGCGTGCTCGGCGTGACTCACACGTTGCCGAACACCGCGCCGATCACCGAGGCGATCAAATCCCTGGGCATGCACGCCGAGCCGCTGGAGGCGGGCGTCGACGCGCCAGCTCCTGCGCCAGTGAAAAAACACTGGTGGCCGCTGGCACTGTCCGGCGTCGGTGCGCTTGCTGCCGAGGTGATCCACTTCACCAGCGCCGCACCGACCTGGGTGGTGGCGATCATTGCGCTGGTGTCGATCCTCAGCGGCGGCCTGACCACCTATAAAAAGGGCTGGATCGCGCTGAAGAACCGCAACCTCAACATCAATGCGCTGATGAGCATCGCCGTGACTGGCGCGGTGTTGATCGGGCAGTGGCCGGAAGCGGCGATGGTGATGTTCCTGTTCACCGTGGCTGAACTGATTGAAGCGCGATCGCTGGATCGTGCCCGTAACGCCATCAGTGGTCTGATGCAGATGACCCCGGAACAGGCCACCGTGCAGCAAGCCGACGGTAACTGGATCGAACAAGAGGTCAAAAGCGTCGAACTGGGCGCCCGCGTGCGGGTAAAACCCGGTGAGCGCATTGCGCTGGACGGCGAAGTCGTCAGCGGCAGCTCTACCATCGACCAGGCGCCGATTACCGGTGAAAGCCTGCCGGTGGAAAAAACCGTCGGCGATAAAGTCTTTGCCGGCACCATCAACCAGGCCGGGTCGCTGGAATACACGGTCACCGCAGCGGCGAACAATTCGACCCTGGCGCGAATCATCCATGCCGTCGAGCAAGCCCAAGGTGCGCGTGCGCCGACCCAGCGCTTCGTCGATCAGTTCTCGAAAATCTACACCCCCGTGGTGTTTGTGTTGGCCTTGGCCGTGGCGATCATCCCGCCACTGTTCATGGGCGCGGCGTGGTTCGACTGGATCTACCGCGCACTGGTGCTGCTGGTGGTGGCTTGCCCGTGCGCACTGGTGATTTCCACCCCGGTGACCATCGTCAGCGGCCTCGCGGCGGCGGCGCACAAAGGCATTCTGGTCAAGGGCGGCGTGTACCTGGAGGGCGGTTTCAAGCTCGATTATCTGGCGCTGGATAAAACCGGGACGATCACCCACGGCAAACCGGTGCAGACCGATTACCTGTCCCTCGACCCGACGGCCGACGCCACCGCTCCAGCGATTGCCGCTGCACTGGCCGGACGTTCCGATCACCCGGTGTCGCTGGCCATCGCCAACGCCGCTGTGGATAAAAACTTCGCCGCGCTGATTGTGGATAACTTCGAGGCGTTGGGCGGTCGTGGCGTCAAAGGTGAAATCAACGGCCAGACCTATCACTTGGGCAACCATCGGTTGGTCGAAGAATTGGGTCTGTGCTCGCCGCAACTGGAAGAAAAGCTGTTTGCGCTGGAAAAGCAGGGTAAATCGGTGGTGTTGCTGCTCGACAAGTCCGGCCCGCTGGCACTGTTTGCCGTGGCCGATACCGTCAAGGAAACCAGTCGCGAAGCGATCCGTCAGCTGCATGCTTTGGGCGTGAAAACCCTGATGCTTACCGGCGACAACGTCCACACCGCGCAGGCGATTGCCGCTCAGGTCGGGATCGATCAGGCCAAGGGCGATTTGCTGCCGACCGACAAGCTGCAAGCCATCGAAGACCTGTACCAGCAGGGGCATCGGGTCGGCATGGTCGGCGACGGCATCAACGACGCGCCGGCACTGGCCCGCGCCGAGATTGGTTTTGCCATGGCCGCAGCCGGCACCGACACCGCGATTGAAACCGCCGATGTCGCCCTGATGGACGACGATCTGCGCAAGATCCCGGCGTTCATCAGCCTGTCGCGCAACACCGCGAGCATTCTGAAACAGAACATCGCGTTGGCGCTGGTGATCAAGGCTATCTTTCTTGGGGTAACCTTCGCCGGGCTCGCCACCATGTGGATGGCGGTGTTTGCCGACATGGGCGTGAGCTTGTTGGTGGTGTTCAACGGTTTGCGCCTGCTGCGTAAATAAACGATGAGGGATGGTTGTGCTGAGTGCCGAGCTGAAAGCGTTTTACATGGTCGCCCGCCTGGGCAGCATCACGCTGGCGGCGAAAAAGCTCGGCCTTAGCCAACCGACCGTGACCACGCAGATCCGCAATCTGGAGAGCCAGTATTCGGTGGAGCTGTTCTACCGTGGCGGTCGCCGTCTGAGCGTCAGCGACGAAGGTGCGCGGTTGCTGCCGATGGTCAAGGCGCTGTTGCAGCAGGAAGCCGACATCGAGTTCTTCTTGCGCAACAGCGGCCAGGTGCAGGGCACTTTGCGCATCGCCGCCACGGCGCCTTATTACATCCTCGATCTGGTGAAGGCCTTCCGCGAGCGTCTGCCGCAGGTGGAAGTGTCGGTGGAAATCGGCAACTCGCAGCAGGTGCTTGAGGCGCTGGAGGACTATCGGGTGGATGTCGCGGCATCGTCGCAACTGCTCGAGGATGCGCGGTTGATACGCCGGGTTCTCGGCACTGATCCGCTGGTGCTGGCGGTGCATCGCAATCATCCGCTGGCAGCGCAGGAGCATGTGGCGCTCGGCGCGTTGGCCGGACATACGTTATTGATGCGTGAAACCGGCTCGACCACGCGGCGATTGACTGAAGAGTTGCTGGCCAGCGCGGGCGTGAGTTTCGGGCCGCTGCTGGAGATTGGCAGCCGCGAGTCGATCCGTGAGGCGGTGCTGCGCAATATCGGCATCAGCATCATTGCCCGCCAGGAAGTGCCGCATGATCCGCAGTTGCGCGTGCTGACCATCGAGAATGCGCCGCAGATTCCCGAGTATCTGTATTGCCTCAAGGAGCGGAAGAATGCGCGCTTGCCGGCGGCGTTTCTTGGGTTGGCCCAGGAAATGTCCCCGGCCTGAGATCTTCGGTGACCGTTCTGACCTCATCGCGAGCAGGCTCACTCCTACATTGGAATGCGTTCCCCTGTAGGAGTGAGCCTGCTCGCGATGGCGCCGGTGCAGACAACATTCATCTGAACCAAAATCCCCGAATACCACTATCGGCCGTTTTTGCCTTGTTGCCACATGACGGACGCATTACAACTCTAGGATGAGCCTCATCTGCTTGATGAGGTCTGTCCATGAATCCTGCAATCGCAACTGCCCTGACCAACCCCGGTGCGCCGATGAAAGTGCGCGGCGTGCAGAAACGCTTCGGCGCGTTCACTGCGCTGGATAACGTCTCCCTCGACGTCGCCGCCGGTGAACTGGTCTGCCTGCTCGGCCCGTCGGGCTGCGGCAAGACCACGCTGCTGCGCTGCATCGCCGGTCTGGAAAAGCAGGACAGCGGCGAGTTGTACCTCGGTGACCGCGACGTCTCGCACCTCGCCCCACAGGCCCGCGACTACGGGATTCTGTTCCAGTCCTACGCGTTGTTTCCCAATCTGACCGTCGAAGCGAACATAGCCTACGGCCTCGCCGGCAGCGGTCGCGACGAAGTGCGCCGCCGCGTCGGGCAGATGCTCGAACTGGTCGGCCTCATCGGCAGCGAGAAAAAGTACCCCGGCCAATTGTCCGGCGGCCAACAGCAACGCGTCGCTCTGGCCCGCGCCTTGGCACCTGCACCGTCGCTGCTGCTGCTCGACGAACCGATGTCAGCCCTCGACGCCCGCGTCCGCGAGCATCTGTGCACCGAGCTGCGCCAACTGCAGCGCAACCTCGGCATCACCACCCTGATGGTCACGCACAATCAGGACGAAGCCATGCTGATGGCCGACCGCATCGCCGTGATGAACAACGGCCGCGTCGAGCAGTACGCCACCCCGCAGGAAATCTACAACCGCCCGGCCACGCCGTTCGTGGCCGAGTTCGTCGGTCAGGGCAACTGGCTGCCGTTCCAGCGCAGCAGCGACAGCCACGCGCAGGTCGGCGGGATGAACCTGCGCCTGAGCGACGGCAGCGTCCAGCGTGCCTCGGGCCGTTTGTTCTGCCGCCCGGAAGCGATCAACGTCAATCCGCTGGTGCATGAGGAAAACCTGTTTCCGGCCAAAGTCCGCGAGATCACTTTCCTTGGCAACCGCTGCCGCATGAGCTTCGAACTCGATCAACTGCCGGGCCACGCGCTACTCGCTGAACTCGCCCCGGAAGCCATGCCGCGCCTCGGCGCCCAGCAAATCATGGTCGCCTTGCCGCCGCGCAGCTTGCAGGTGTTTGCCTGATGAACAGCAACCTCGCGCTGCCGCTACCGCACAAGCGAGTGCAGCAGACCTCCCGTGCCGAGATCGGTGACCGCATTTTTGTGGTCGGCGGCAAAGTCCTCTTGCTGGTGTTGCTCGGTGTCGCGGTGTTGCTGCCGCTGCTGGCGATCTTCTGGCGCGGCTTTAGTAGCGAGGCCGGGCAGGGCGGTGGCTGGGTCGCGGCGAAAGAGTTGGTGACCAGCGAGAATTTCCACTGGCTGCTCGGTAACAGCCTCAAGGTTTCCCTCAGTGTCGCGGCCATCGTCGTACCGCTGGCTTATCTGTTTGCCTACGCGCTGCAACGCACGCTGATTCCGGCCAAGGGCATCTGGCGCGGGATTTCCCTGTTGCCGCTGATGGCGCCGTCGATGCTGCCGGGCATTGCCCTGGTCTATCTGTTCGGCAATCAGGGCATGTTGCGCGGGCTGCTCTCGGACAACATCTACGGCTTCTGGGGCATTGTGCTGGGCGAGGTGATTTACACCTTCCCGCACGCGTTGATGATTTTGCTCTCAGCGCTGTCGCTGGCGGATGCGCGTCTTTTCGATGCCGCATCAAGCATGGGCGCCAGTCCGACCAAGGCATTTCGCAGCATCACCTGGCCGGCAACCCGTCAGGCCGTGTTCGCCGCGTTCTGCCTGGTGTTCACCCTGACCATCACCGACTTCGGCGTACCGGTGGTGGTCGGTGGCGACTACCAAGTGCTGGCGCTGGAAGCCTACAAAGCCGTGGTCGGCCAGCAGCAATTCGGTCGTGGCGCGTTGATCGGCATGGTGTTGTTGCTGCCGGCGCTGTTCAGCTTTGGCGTCGATGCCTGGCTGCGTCGCCGTCACGGCGATTCCATGAGCGGGCGTGCGCAGGTGTTCAAACCGGCGCCTTCGAAACTGCGCGATGGCTGCTATCTGGCGATTGTCCTGTTGATCAGCGCTGCGTTGATTCTGGTGTTCGGCATGGCGGTGTTTTCGTCGCTGGTTAAGTTCTGGCCGTACAACCTGTCGTTGTCGCTCAACCATTACCAGTTCAACGAAACCGCCGGCGGTGGCTGGCTGGCCTACAGCAACAGTTTGAAGATGGCACTGGGCACGGCGTTGATCGGCAGTCTGCTGATCTTTACCGGCGCGTACCTGATGGAGAAAACCCGCACTCAGCGTGGCCTCAACCTGACCTTGCGCATGCTCAGTTTCATCCCGATGGCGGTGCCGGGGCTGGTGCTCGGTCTGGGTTACGTTTTCTTCTTCAACCTCAGCGGCAACCCGCTGCACGTGCTCTACGGGACGATGACGCTGCTGATCGTCTGCACCATTGCGCACTACCTGACCACCGCGCAAATGACCGCGACCACCGCACTGCGCCAACTCGATGCCGAGTTCGAAGCCGCTGCGCTGTCACTCAAGGCGCCGCTGTATCGGCACTACCTGCGCGTCACCGTGCCGATCTGTCTGCCGGCGCTGCTCGACATCGTGCGCTACCTGTTCGTCTCGGCGATGACCACGGTTTCTGCAGCGATCTTCCTCTACAGCCCCGACACCATCCTTGCAGCGGTAGCAGTGCTGAACATGGATGACGCCGGCAACGTCGGCGGCGCGGCGGCGATGTCGACCCTGATTCTGTTCACCTCGGCGGGCGTGTCCTTGCTGCTGGCGTGGGCTTCGCGCGGCTTGCTGCGCCGTTCCCAAGCCTGGCGGCAAACCGCGCCCGGTCACTGATTCACACCTGCCAACCTCAACTCACCTACAGGAAAACGATCATGTTCAAGCCTATGGCCCTGGCCGCTGCTGTGCTCGCTACTTTCAGCCTGAATGCCTTCGCGGCAAAAACCGAGTTGACGGTGTACACCGCCCTCGAAGCCGAGCAATTGACTGCTTACAAAGCCGCGTTCGAGAAGGCCAACCCGGACGTCGAGATCAAGTGGGTGCGTGACTCCACCGGGATCATCACCGCCAAACTGTTGGCCGAAAAGGCCCGTCCGCAGGCTGACGCGGTGTGGGGTCTCGCCGCTTCGAGTCTGGCGATCCTCGATCAGCAGGGCATGCTGCAAAGCTACGCGCCGAAGGATCTCGGCAAGATCGGCGCGAACTATCGCGATGCGGCCAACCCGCCAGCCTGGGTCGGCATGGACGTCTGGGCCGCGACCATTTGTTTCAACACCGTCGAAGCCGAGAAACAGGGCCTGACCAAACCAGTGAGCTGGCAGGACCTGACCAAGCCTGAGTACAAGGGCAAGATCGTCATGCCCAACCCGGCCTCGTCCGGCACTGGTTTCCTCGACGTCAGCGCCTGGCTGCAAACCTTCGGCGAGAAACAGGGCTGGGCCTACATGGACGGTCTGCACCAGAACATCGGTCAGTACGTTCACTCCGGTTCCAAGCCTTGCAAACTGGCAGCGGCCGGTGAATTTCCGATCGGGATTTCCTTTGAGTACCCGGCCGTACAGCTGAAGCGTCAGGGCGCGCCGCTGGACATCATCCTGCCTAAGGAGGGTCTGGGCTGGGAGATCGAAGCGACTGCCGTGATCAAAGGCACGCCGCATGAAGACGCGGCGAAGAAACTGGCTGACTTCTCTGCCAGCGCCGAGGCGATGGACCTGTACAAGGAGAACTTCGCGGTGCTCGCGCAGCCGGGTATTGCCAAGCCGCAAACTGAATTGCCGGCGGACTACGAGCAGCGTCTGATCAAGAACGACTTTGCCTGGGCTTCGAAGAATCGCGACGAGATCCTCACCGAGTGGCGCAAGCGCTATGACGGCAAGTCCGAGAAAGTCGCTGCCAAGTAAGATCTTTATCGACTGACAGGGCCTCATCGCGAGCAGGCTCACTCCCACATTGGATCTTCAGTGAACGCAAACTCTGTGTGCACCAAAAATCCCCTGTGGGAGCGAGCCTGCTCGCGAAAGCGGTCTCGCATTCAGAGCACCTCCAAATGACCCAATACAAAGACCTGCTCATCGTAGGCGCCGGCATCCTCGGCCTGTCCCACGCCTACGCTGCCGCCAAGCGCGGTCTCAAGGTCGCGGTTTTCGAACGCACCGCCACGCCGCTCGGCGCTTCGGTGCGCAACTTCGGCCAGGCGCTGGTCACCGGCCAGCCGCCAGGCCAAATGCTCGAACTGGCCAAGGCCAGCCGCGACATCTGGGGCGACTGGGCGCAACTCGCCGGGCTGAAAATCAAACGCAACGGCTCGTACCTGTTCGCTCGCACCGAAGCCGAAGAACATCTGCTCGAAGCCTTCTGCGCCGGGCGCGCCGTCGAGCACGGTTACAACGTCGACTTGCTGCGCGGCGCGGCACTGCGCGACGTGTACAACGGCCAGTTCAGCCATCACCGCGCCGCACTTCACGGCGCCGACGATCAACAATTGTATTCGCGCGAAGCGATTCCGGCGCTGATCGACTACCTGCGTCGCGACCTCGGCGTCGAGTTTCACTTCTCCACGCTGGTGCGTGACGTCGAGCCGGGGCACCTGCAAAGCACCGCCGGCAGCTTCACCGCCAAGCAGATCATCGTCTGCTCCGGCCACGACTATCAGACCTTGCTGGCCGAGCCGATTGCCGCACTCGATCCGCAGATCTGCCGGTTGCAAATGCTCCGCGCCAAACCACGAGTCGAGCTGAATCTGCAACACGCCTTGCTCACGGGCCTGAGTTGCGTGCACTACGGCGCCTTCGCCGACCTGCCGGAAGCCGCAGCGGTGCAGGCGCAGATTCTCCGAGAGCAACCGCACCTGCATGAAAACGGCATTCACCTGCTGATCAGTCCGACGCCTTACGGCGAGTTGATCATCGGCGACTCGCACCATTACGGCAGCGACCCTTCACCATTCAACGCCGAACAAGTCGACGACTGGATGATCGAGCTGGCCGAACAGACGCTGGGCTGCAAGGTGCAAGTGGTCGAGCGCTGGCAGGGCGTCTATGGTTCCCGGGGGCCGGGGCCATTTTCGTTCCTGCGCCCGGCACCGGGGTTGAGTGTGGCGCTGATGCACACTGGCGTCGGCATGAGCGTCGGCCCGGCGATGGCCGAGCGCAACGTGGCGCAGTTGCTGGAGGAAATCTGATGGCCGATCACCAACACATCGTGGCGCGGGTATTCGGGCTGTATGAGCGATTTGGCACCCGTGATTACATCGGCGAGCCGGTGTCGCAGATCGAGCACATGTCTCAGGCGGCCGAACTGGCGATGGCCGAAGGTTTTGATGACGAAGTGGTGCTGGCGGCGTTCTTTCATGACATCGGCCATTTGTGCGCCGAGGGCGCAGAGAACATGGGTGGTTATGGCGTGGTCAGCCACGAGCGCCTCGGTGCCGATTATCTGCGTGAGGCCGGGTTCAGTGAGCGCATGGCGCGACTGGTGGAATATCACGTGCAGGCCAAGCGGTATCTGACGTTGCGCGAGCCTGGGTATTTCCAGCGGTTGAGTGAAGCCAGTCGCAGAACGCTGGAATATCAGGGCGGGGTGATGAGCGAGGCTGAGGCGGCTGCGTTTGAGCGCGATCCGTTGTGTGCCGTCAGTTTGCGCATGCGCCAGTGGGATGAATTGGCCAAGGAGATGGCGGTGCCGGTGATTGATATGGCAGTGCTGAAAGAGAAAGCGGCGCGGCTTCTTGTTGCGTAGGTCTTTGAATCGAGATGCGGCTATCGCGAGCAGGCTCACTCCTACAAGGTGAACGCGGTCCACTGTAGGAGTGAGCCTGCTCGCGATAGCGCCAGATCAGCCGCTACAGATCTCTAGCCAGGGACTCAATCTGCTCCTGCCGCTCGGCCTGATTCAACTTCGCCTGCGGATTCAGCGAGGACCATTGCGGATGCGCCCGTGCCTTGCTCAGCGCCTCGGGTAACTTGCCCTCGCGCCAGGTCTTGTCCTGTGGCGTTGCCACCTGAACCGTGTCCATCGCCGCATGCCCACGCTGATCCAGTGCCAGCAACAACTGCCGCTGGCGCAACGCCAATAACCGCAGCACCCCATCATCCACTGTCAGCTCGCGCTGCCCTTTGATCTTGCCGAGCAAGCGGCTGCCATAACTGCGCGCCGTTTGCAGGGCGCCACCGGCAATTGCCCCTGCCAACGCCGCGGCACCGAGGGTAATCCCGCCGACCAGCAAATCGACACCAGCCCCGGCTGCCGCGCCTGCGGCGATGCCGCCACCAACGCGCACGCCGAGTTGCTTGAGTGTTTCCGGGTTGAACAGGTCATCGCCCCAACGGCCATCGAGCAACGGCAAGTCACTGGCCGCTGCATCTTGCGGGCGAAACGCATAGAGCTTGAGCAGCGCCTCGACGCATTTCTGCTCGCGCTGACGCACGGCTTTGCGCAGTTCGCTGATGGCTTGCTGTTCCTGCTCGGCTTCACTGACCACACTGCGTCGACACGCGGCGCAGTCGATCAGCAGTTCGGCGATCAGTCGCGCCGCACTTTGCTGGCGGGCGAGGCGCTGGGCTTGCTGATCAGCGATCAATCGCTCCAGTTGCGGCCGCGCCGTTTCCAGCAATAACGCCAGACTCTCGTACAGCCGCCGCTCGCCATCCTCCGGCGGCGCCACGCTGTCAAAACGCACCAGCGCATGCAGGCCGAGGCGCGCCAACGCTTCACGCCAGTCCGGCTCGCGATGGTTGGCGCTGCTGACGAAATTCAGCACCGGCAGCAGCGGTTTGCCGCAACTGGCGAGCACTTCCAGTTCGTCGCGGTACTTGGCCAGCACCGGTTCGCGAGCATCGATCACATACAAACCGGCATCGGAGGCGAGCAGTTGCCGCAGCACCTTGGCTTCCTGTTCGAAACGCTGGCGTGCCTCGCTGCCGTCGAGAAACCGCGCCAGCCGCGCCGGGCCGTCGAGGCGCTCGCCGGGGCGTTCGAGACGTTCAAGAAAATCCAGCAGGGCGATGGCGTCTTCCAGTCCCGGGGTATCGTAGAGATCGAGCAGCGGTTCGCCGTCCACCGATAACCGCGCGCCTTCGACGTGGCGGGTGGTGCTTGGGCGATGGGAGACTTCGCCAAAACCCACGTCGCGGGTCAGCGTGCGCAGCAGCGAGGTCTTGCCGACGTTGGTGTGGCCGACCACCGCGAGTTTCAGCGGTGCTTTCCAGGTATCAGTCATGACCTGTCTCCAGCCAGTTCAACGGTGCGCAATCGGCGAACGGTAGTTCAAGCTGTTGCAACGCGATGTGCCAGTCGCCGAGGCGCTCGGCGTCCAGCGCTTCGCCGGGTGGTGCTTGCAGCAGCCAGACGCGGGTTTCGCCGGCACTGCGTGCCAGTTCGGCGATCAAGGCGAGGCTGCCGCGATCCGGCGAGCGCCGTGGATCGCAGGCGATGGCCAGACGTGCCGGCGGGAAACGGCTCAGTTGCTCAAGGAGTTTGTGTCGCGATTCGCGGCTGTCGAGGATGCCGGCGTTGCTGACGTTATTCGGTAGCGTCGGCGGCCATGGACGTTGCTCATCGAGTTCGATGGCGACCAGCAACGCACCTTCGCTGGTGAGTTCGCCAACGCCGCATTCGACGCGATGCATCTGCGCCGGCTCCGGATCGTTGACGCCGAGACGTTCGCTGGTCGGCATCAGGCGTTCGCGCAATTGCGCGTAGCCCGGCAGGTTCAGATCCAGACGCAGCGCGGCTTGGCCGGCATTCCAGCGCCACAGGCAAAACAGCGCGAGCAACAAACGCGGGGCTACGCCGTAGACCACCAGCACACCGACCAGCCATGTCGCCCAGGCCTGACGGGCACTTTCGATGTCGAGTGCGCCGTCGCCGCTGGCGCGGATCATCTCCACGGTCGGCACATTGAAACCGAGCAGCGAAGGCAGATAGCCGAGTGCCTGAGTGACGTGGATAAAGGTGTCGGCACTGAGAATCGTGGTTTCCCAGACAAAGCCGTAGCGCCGTGTCGCCATCAGCGTCAGCAACAGAATCAGTGCGCTGAGCATCGCCAATAACCACAAGCCGTTGACCAGTGCGCCCAGCGCCCAGCGATTGAGCTTCTGGCGCTGGAGCATCAACAGCAGTGCCGGCGCCAGTTGCGCGGCTTTGGCGTCGCGGGCGAATTTTTCGCTGAGCCACAACCACAAGCGGCCCAACGTGGCACCATGTTCGCCGGCAAAAATCAGCCCCAGCGCCCAGCTCAGCAACAGAATCAGATTCAACCCGAGCAGGCTGCCCAAGGCCCAGAACACGTTGACCGGGGTTTGTCCGAGCGCGGCGAAGGCCAGCCCGGCACCGCTCAATACGGCGAAAATCATCAGCACCATCAGCGCCAGACGCGCGCCTTGCAGCCAGTGTTTGAGTGCAGAAGTCAGGCCATCACGCTCAGCCAGCCACAGCGCCCGGCGCTGAATACGGCTCGGCAGATCGCCGCCGGCCGTGCGGGCCAGACGATTGGCTTCCAGATCATCCAGAGGCCCGGCGTGTTCTTCACGCAGGCGCACGGTTTCGGTCAACCAGAGGTTTTGCAGTGGAGTCAGTTCAGTCACGCGGCATCCCGTCGCTCAATTGAGCCGTGAGCATAACCGCTGTGGCGCTTATCGGGGTAAGCGAGGCTCTGGTATCCTCGCCGGCATGACTAAATCACTCCCCCTCAGCCTGATCGCAGCCCTCGGTGAAAACCGCGTGATCGGCGTCGACAACAGCATGCCCTGGCACCTGCCGGGGGACTTCAAATACTTCAAGGCGACGACCTTGGGCAAGCCGATCATCATGGGTCGCAAGACCTGGGATTCGCTCGGCCGGCCGCTGCCGGGGCGCTTGAACATCGTAGTCAGCCGTCAGGCCGATCTGGTGCTCGAAGGTGCCGAGGTTTATCCGTCGCTGGAAGCAGCCGTGATTCGCGCCGAGGAATGGGCGAAGGCGCAGGGCGTTGATGAACTGATGCTGATCGGCGGCGCACAGTTGTATGCGCAAGGGCTGGCTGATGCGGATCGCTTGTATTTGACCCGTGTAGCGCTGAGCCCGGAGGGTGATGCGTGGTTTCCGGAGTTTGATTTGAAGCAGTGGAAACTGGTGTCGAACGTGCCGAACCCAGCGGAAGGCGATAAACCGGCGTACAACTTCGAAGTCTGGGAAAAGGCTTAAAAGCATCGCTGGCAAGCCAGCTCCCACAGGGATCGATGGTGTTCACACAATATGTGTTTCACCTCGGACACTGTGGGAGCTGGCTTGCCAGCGATGAGGCCAGATCAGGCAAAGAAGAGCTTAAGCCTGAGCAAGCTCCGCATGCTCATCCGCATCCAGCAGTTCTTTATCGGTCTGCTGCATCACCTGACTGGTGATCGCGCCAGCTGTGATCGAACCGCTCACGTTCAACGCCGTACGACCCATGTCGATCAGCGGCTCCACCGAAATCAGCAACGCCACCAGTGACACCGGCAAGCCCATCGCCGGCAGCACGATCAGTGCGGCGAACGTCGCACCGCCACCCACGCCTGCCACACCGGCCGAACTCAGGGTCACAATCGCCACCAATGTCGCGATCCACAGCGGATCCAGCGGGTTGATGCCAACGGTTGGCGCAACCATCACCGCCAACATCGCCGGGTACAGACCTGCGCAACCGTTCTGGCCAATCGTCGCGCCGAACGATGCGGCAAAACTGGCCACCGATTGTGGAATCCCCAGACGACGAGTCTGCGCTTCAATGCTCAGCGGAATGCTCGCGGCACTGGAACGGCTGGTGAACGCGAACGTCAGCACCGGCCAGATCTTGCGGAAGAAACGCAGCGGGTTGATCCCGGCCGCCGACACCAGCAAACCGTGCACCACGAACATCAGACCCAGACCGAGGTACGAGACCACGACGAAACTGCCGAGCTTGATGATGTCTTGCAGGTTGGAACCGGCGACCACTTTGGTCATCAGCGCCAGCACGCCGTACGGGGTCAGTTTCATGACCAGACGCACCAGACGCATCACCCAGGCTTGCAGGGTGTCGATGGCGTTGATCACTTTCTGACCTTTTTCGACGTCGTCCTTGAGCAGTTGCAGCGCGGCAACCCCGAGGAACGCAGCGAAAATCACCACGCTGATGATCGAGGTCGGCTTGGCCCGGGCCAGATCAGCGAACGGGTTCTGCGGGATGAACGACAGCAGCAGTTGCGGCACATTCAGGTCGGCAACCTTACCGGCATAGTCGCTCTGAATGGTTTGCAGACGGGCCATTTCCTGGGTGCCGGCAACCAGACCTTCAGCGGTGAGGCCGAACAGGTTGGTCAGGCCGATACCGATCAGCGCCGCAATCGCCGTGGTGAACAGCAACGTGCCGATGGTCAGGAAACTGATCTTGCCCAACGAAGAAGCGTTGTGCAGGCGCGCCACGGCGCTGAGGATCGAGGCGAACACCAGCGGGATGACGATCATTTGCAGCAACTGCACATAGCCGTTGCCGACCAGATCGAACCAGCCGATCGAGGCTTTCAATACCGGGTTGCCGGCACCGTAAACGCTGTGCAGCGCCACGCCGAAGGCCACGCCCAACACCAGCGCGAGCAGGACTTTTTTCGCCAGGCTCCACGAGGTGTGACGGGTTTGCGCCAGACCGAAGAGCAGGGCGAGGAACACCAGCAGGTTAAGAATCAACGGTAGGTTCATGAGAACTCCAGAAAGACTTTGCCAACAGCCTTCCGGGGCTGCTGCGAACCGGCAAGCCTAACAGTTTGATTTCCAATGATTTAATACCGAAATTGAAGGTCGTCCGTCGTTTTTGGAATAAGCGTGTGTCGCTCTCGGCAATGTTTCTGGCGCGATGGGGACGTGAGCGGTCGCTGACAGACGAGGACTGTCACACTTATTTGTTAGCGTCGATGTCTTTAGCTCAGGGAGAAAGCATCGATGAAGTTCGCACCGAAATTTCTGGCTGTCGCACTGACTGTAGGTTTGGGCCTGGCCGGTCAGGCGTTTGCCACCGACCTGAAACACTGGCCGGCGGATCAGGCCAAGGCACTGGACGCGATGATCGCGGCCAACGCCAACAAGGGTAACTACGCGGTGTTCGACATGGACAACACCAGCTACCGCTACGACCTCGAAGAGTCCTTGCTGCCGTTCATGGAAAACAAGGGCCTGATCACCCGCGACAAGCTTGACCCCTCCCTGAAACTGATGCCGTTCAAAGACACCGCCGACCATAAGGAAAGTCTGTTCAGTTACTACTATCGCCTCTGCGAGGTCGACGACATGGTCTGCTACCCGTGGGTGGCGCAAGTGTTCTCCGGCTTCACCCTCAAGGAACTCAAAGGCTACGTCGATGAGCTGATGGCTTCGGGCAAACCAGTGCCGGCGACTTATTACGAAGGCGATGTGGTCAAGACCCTCGACGTCCAGCCGCCGAAAATCTTCACTGGCCAGGTTGAGCTGTACAACAAGCTGATGGAGAACGGCATTGAGGTTTACGTGATGACCGCCGCTTCCGAAGAACTGGTGCGTATGGTCGCGGCCGATCCGAAGTACGGCTACAACGTCAAACCGCAGAATGTCATCGGCGTGACCACCCTGTTGAAAAACCGCGAAACCAACGAACTGACCACCGCGCGTAAGCAGATCACTGCCGGCAAATACGACGAGAAGGCCAACCTCGGTCTGGAGCTGACGCCGTATCTGTGGACGCCGGCGACCTGGATGGCCGGCAAGCACGCGGCGATTCTGACTTACATCGACGAATGGAAAAAACCGGTCCTGGTAGGTGGCGATACCCCGACCAGCGACGGTTACATGCTGTTCCACGATGTCGACGTGGCCAAGGGCGGCATTCACTTGTGGGTTAACCGCAAGGACAAATACATGACCCAGTTGAACGGCATGATGGCCAAGCATGCGGCGGCGCAGGCCAAGGAAGGCTTGCCGGTGACAGCGGATAAGAACTGGGTGATCGTCAAGCCAGAAGAGATCCAGTAGCTCACACCGGTCTAATGTGGGAGCGAGCCTGCTCGCGAAAGCGTTGTATCAGTCACCATCTTCGTTGCTGACTTACCGCATTCGCGAGCAGGCTCGCTCCCACAGGGGATTTACAGTGTTCAGTAGCTCGTGTCAGACAAAAAAATGCCCCGCACTTGGCGGGGCATTTTTATTCGGCGGCTGAAACTTACAGGCCGTCGAGCATTGCCTTGTTACGCACAGCACCCTTGTCGGCGCTGGTCGCCAGCAGAGCGTAGGCCTTGAGGGCGGTGGTCACCTTGCGAGGACGAATCTCGACCGGCTTCCAGCCTTTCTTGTCCTGCTCGGCGCGGCGTGCGGCCAGTTCTTCGTCGCTGACCAACAGGTTGATCGAGCGGTTCGGAATGTCGATCAGCACTTTGTCGCCGTCCTGTACCAGACCGATCGCGCCGCCGGCCGCAGCCTCTGGCGAAGCGTGGCCGATGGACAGACCCGACGTGCCACCGGAGAAACGACCGTCGGTGAGCAGCGCACAGGCTTTGCCCAGGCCTTTGGATTTCAGGTACGAGGTCGGGTAGAGCATTTCCTGCATGCCCGGGCCGCCTTTCGGGCCTTCGTAGCGAATGATGACGATGTCGCCAGCCTTCACTTCGTCGGCGAGGATGCCGCGTACGGCACTGTCCTGGCTTTCAAAGATT
The DNA here is from genome assembly GCF_044743525.1 of Pseudomonas sp. NPDC087598. Taxonomy (NCBI): domain Bacteria; kingdom Pseudomonadati; phylum Pseudomonadota; class Gammaproteobacteria; order Pseudomonadales; family Pseudomonadaceae; genus Pseudomonas; species Pseudomonas sp. NPDC087598. The sequence continues at coordinate 22,668 of NZ_JBIUWQ010000046.1, forward strand.
TTCGCGTTGCCTTCGAAGACGTGGATCGATTCGTCGACACCGGCGGTTTTCACCACGCAGCCGTCGAGGGCGATGTTGCCGTACAGCACGGCCAGGCCACCTTCTTGCGAATAGGCGTGTTCGACGCTGCGGATGCAGCCGTTTTCACGGTCGTCATCCAGGGTTTCCCAACGGGTCGACTGGCTGAACGCGGTCTGGGTCGGGATGCCGGCAGGACCAGCCTTGAAGAAGTGATGAACCGCTTCATCGTTGGTCTGGGTGATGTCCCACTTGGCGATCGCTTCTTCCATGCTGCGGCTGTGCACGGTCGGCAGGTCGGTGTGCAGCAGACCGCCACGGGCCAGCGAGCCGAGGATGCTGAAGATGCCGCCAGCGCGGTGCACGTCTTCCATGTGGTACTTCTGGATGTTCGGCGCGACTTTGCACAGCTGTGGAACGCTGCGCGAAAGACGGTCGATGTCGCGCAGGTCGAAATCGATCTCCGCCTCTTGGGCGGCAGCGAGCAAGTGCAGGATGGTGTTGGTCGAACCGCCCATGGCGATGTCGAGCGTCATCGCGTTCTCGAACGCTTTGAAGTTAGCAATGTTGCGTGGCAGCACCGATTCGTCGTTCTCGCCGTAGTAACGCTTGCACAGCTCGACGATGGTGCGGCCAGCCTGCAGGAACAACTGCTCGCGATCGCTGTGGGTGGCGAGGGTCGAACCGTTGCCCGGCAATGCCAGACCCAGTGCTTCGGTCAGGCAGTTCATTGAGTTGGCGGTGAACATGCCGGAGCACGAACCGCAGGTCGGGCAGGCGCTGCGCTCGTACTCAGCGACTTTCTCGTCAGAAGCGCTTTCGTCGGCGGCGATCACCATGGCATCGACGAGGTCGAGGCCGTGGGACGCGAGTTTGGTCTTGCCGGCTTCCATCGGGCCGCCGGAAACGAAGATCACCGGAATGTTCAGGCGCAAGGCAGCCATCAACATGCCCGGGGTGATCTTGTCGCAGTTGGAAATGCACACGATGGCGTCGGCGCAGTGGGCGTTGACCATGTACTCGACGGAGTCGGCAATGATCTCGCGGCTCGGCAGCGAATACAGCATGCCGTCGTGGCCCATGGCGATGCCGTCATCCACGGCGATGGTGTTGAATTCTTTTGCTACACCGCCAGCGCGTTCGATTTCGCGGGCGACCAGTTGACCGAGGTCTTTGAGGTGCACATGGCCCGGTACGAACTGGGTGAAGGAGTTGGCAATCGCGATGATCGGCTTTTTGAAGTCGTCATCTTTCATCCCGGTGGCGCGCCACAGGGCGCGGGCGCCGGCCATGTTACGGCCGTGGGTGGATGTTTTCGAGCGGTAATCTGGCATGGAACACTCCGGGCGGCTAATCACTTACTAATCAGGTGCTAAAGGGGAGAGAGCTTCTATTGACGTCTGGAACACTCAGAAATGGCCGTGTGTCCGGAAGTTGCCGATGACGTTGCGGGATCGCCGCTGGTCTCAGCCTGAGCTCATAAACCCGCCGGGGGATGAATGGCGATGAATCAGCCGATTCTACACCGCTGGCGTCTGGAGGGAATGGCGCAAAGCGTTGTTCCAGTGCCGACGGTGCATGTGGCATGACGACCGGCAGGATTAATCGCTGCCAGGTTGCACGAGCGCATTGGCCTGAGCGCTTCTGGTGCGCCGGCTGATCGCGCCGTTGAGTGCCAGCGCGACACAACTGAGCAGTACGAAGCTGTAACCCAGCGTGGCTTGCAGATTGGCCGGGCTCAGACTGATCAGGGCGCTGATCAATCCACCACTAATGAAAATGATTGTGCTGCCTGCCGAAGCCGAGGTGCCGGCGTTGTCGGGAAACAGCGCCATGGCCCGAGAAGTGGCGGCCGGCCGTGTGATGGTGGTGCCAGCGGTGCAGATCAGCATCGGGATCAGCACAGTGGCCGGGGCCAGCGCGTGATTGGCGGCCAGATACAGCATGGCCAGTCCCGACAACAGAATCAGGCTCAGCCCGGTAATGATTTGTCGGCCTGGCGTGATGCGTCGATTGAGCATGCTGGCGACAATGCCGCCAACAATATAGGCCGCCCCGTAAACCAGCAGAATCAGCGAAAAGTCATAGGGTGCGAGTTGCAACTGATCCATGAAAATCAGCGGCGAAATCACGATGAACGAGAAGTGGCAGGCGAAGCCGAACGCCGATATCAACCAGTAACCAACGGACTCGAAGTTTCCCAGCACCCGCCGGTAAGACTGAATGAAACCCAAGCGCGCGCCACTGCTGGCCGGGCGACTGTTGTCCAGTAGCACCCAGGCCTTGATAAGTACGACTGCCGCGAGTGCAGTAAATACCCAGAAGCTGCCGCGCCAGCCAAGTGTGGCTTGCAGAAAGGTGCCGGCCAGCGGCGACACCGATATGAAGATCCCGCTGGCGGTGACCATCAGGATACGCAGGCGATCGCGCTCCTCACCTTCAAACAGATCCTGCACCAGTGCCTGGGACAGCACGAAACAACCGCAGCCCACTGCCTGTACGACACGGAATATCAGGAACAGCGTGTAATCGCTGGTCATCACACAGCCAAGGGCACCGAGCATCGACACGCTCATCCCCGCGAGCAACAAGCCCTTGCGACCGATCACATCGGACAGTGGGCCGATCAGTACCTGGGCAAATGCGATACCCACGGCGAACAGGCTGATCGACAGTGCGATGTCCGCCGGAGTTGTCTGGAAATGCGCGGCCAGTGCCGGAAACGAAGGAAGCAGGACATCCAGTGGGAACGCGCCGAGCAGTACCATCGCCAGCAACAGGCTGACAGCCCCGCGACGCTGGCGGGGGGTTACCACGGATTTTCCTTTATCCATCGATCAGTCCTGCCTTGGTAAAAAGTGCCTGGTTATTGGGCGAGGTAAAGAAACCGGCCTTGCGCAGTGCATCCAGCGTAGCGATGGAACCTGATTTCGCACGTGCACGGCTGGCCTGTACCGTTGCCATGCTGCCAACAATATTGCGCACATCGCTGTCGGCGATGCCCGCCCCGCGCAGGCTTTGTTGCAGCCAGCGTTCGTCGGCCTCGAAGAAAATGCCAATGATCTCCAACAGCGTTTTGCTCACAAATGTGCGCTGGCGAATGTTCATGGACAACCAGAGATAGTGGAACACTTCCGCGAAGTAGCGACTGTGGCGGGCTTCGTCGGCCAGATGATCGCGCAGCATGTCGTTCACACTGGACACCAGGCTGTCGCGGCAAACGTCCAGCAGTTCCCGGGCAATGATGGTTTCCGAAACGAATCCGAGCAGAAACCATGCCAGTGAACGTTGCTTCTCCGGGGTGCGGGCGATCAATGCGTTCATGCGCGTGATGCGCTTGGGTATCGCGGGGCGCCCGCCAATCTTGTAGAGGGTGGCGATCTGTTCGGCGAGACGATTGGAGAACAGTGCGTGGTAGCCCTCGTCGGTGTAGAGCTGCAGCGCTGCGTGTTTCATCGCCAGAGGCACATAAACGGGCAGCTCCCGGTGCGCGATGACTTCAACCGCGCGATTGACGATGCGATGCTCAAGCAAGGTGGTGTAGTCGAGAAAGTACACCAGATGATTGGCGGTCAATCGGTGCAGCACCTCACGGCCTGCGGCCTGAATCGCTGGATGAGCCAGATAGGGCAGGAAGCCGGGTGGAAACCAGTAACGGCTTTCAAGTTGTTGCTGCACATCGTCCGGCAACTGATAGTTGTGGGTGCTGGTGCGTACCGAGGCGCGACTGTCCCAGTCCCCCAAGGTAAATTTGAGCGCCCATGACACGGGTACTTCGGCCGAATCCGGAGTCAGGACGGTCATGCTTGTACCTCGCGCAGCAGATCGTGCATTTCCTGACACATGGCCTGACCGTCGCTTTCCCCACAGCCGACAAAGAACAGCGGTTGCTCGGCGCTTTCCTCAAGCTTGAGCAGTGCTTCGACTTGCCTGTCGGCAAACGCTCCGGTCAACCAGGTGTTGAGGCCGAGTGCTGTGGCGACCAACTGAAAGGTTTGCGACAGATGGCCGGCTTCCACGAATGCCATGCGATAGGCCCGTGAGTGCTCGTATTTCCACCAGAGCCGATCGAATCGGGCGGTGATGAACAGGCCCAGCGGCAGGTTGTTGATGAAATGCTGGCCGCCGAGCAAAACGCCGAGCGCGGATTGAGGCAATGAATTGACCCGGCTGAGGGCGTGGTCGGTCGGCTCATAGGCGTAGATTCCGGGCTCCAGACCGTCGACGTTCTGCACCAGCAGAAAACCTTCGCAGGCGTTCAGACCGCCGCCGGAAGGGCTGCTGCGGCGTGCGCCGAGATCGTCGGCGATGCTGTCGTCGCGGCCACTGTCGCGCTCGCGCAGGTAGCCGAGTGAAAGGTAAAGCAGGGTGCCCACGTCATCGAGCGTCATCGCCGCGCCGGTATAGGTGCGACAGGTTTTTCGCTGGAGCAGGGCGTGAGTCAGGCTGTCGTCGCGCAATTCATGTGGATGGGGCAACGCGATGGACTGCCCGGTTTCCTGCTGTTGGCGTTCTTTCGCGGGAGCCGGTGTAGCCAGGACTTCGTTGCAGTGAGCCAGATATTGCCTGGACCACTCATGAGTATTCTGTGGGGTGTGTTCGCAGGGAATGTTTTGCGTGCCGATATGATAGATCTTCGACAGTTCATCCCAGCCCCACTGTGGACTGTCGATTTTTGAAACGGTTAGGATGCCCGCACTTAATAGTTGTGTGTCTATTATGCTGAGCGTGTCGAACAGGTCGGGGTTGTTAATTAGTTGGGTAAGTCGGATCGAATAGTCAAGATCGAGTTCATGTTGGGTGTGATTTTTGTAGTTCCATATTATTTGTCCCGGCGAGCGCGGCAATATAAACAGGTAAGGGTTTATGTACATGTGGTTTGTTTACTCTGGAAAAGATCGAAAAGGACGCTGGGTTGCCGGCACTTCCCGGCGTCCTGCCTTACTTAGCGGGCTTTAGGGGCAACCAGAAAAGCCAGGTTGGCGATTTTGTTGGTTTCCAGATAAATGGTTTTCATGATGTGAACTCCTTGTTCATTGATAGTTGAAGTCGCCTTGTGGTGACAACTTCATAATAGTTTGTAATGGATTATTGGCAAGTGGATATTAAGTAGGAATATTCCAGTAATTTTGTCGGAGCGATCTTTAGCTGGAGTTAGTCTTTGTAGGGTAAGTTTCAATAATTAAAAGGCGTAAGGAAATGTCCTGCACGTTATCAGGAAGGCCGTGTAGGAAGTTTTGATTGTTGAAGCAGAAAGTGCGCCCTGGCTGGTATGGGCTGGCGTAAAGCAAACGGGGAGCCTGCTGGCTCCCCGTCATCCGCATTGATCAGCTGTTTGGCAGCAGGCGGCAGGTGATGCTCTTGATGTAGCGGGTTTCGGCGATCGCCGGGTGTACCGGGTGATCCGGGCCCTGACCGCCACGCTCCAGCAACTGGATGTTGCGATCCAGGTGACGGGCGCTGGTCAGCAGGATGTTCTGCAGGTCATCTTCCGGCAGGTGCATCGAGCATGAAGCGCTGACCAGGATGCCGTCCTTGTTGAGCAGACGCATGGCTTGCTCGTTCAGGCGACGGTAGGCACCTTCGCCGTTTTTCATGTCTTTCTTGCGTTTGATGAACGCTGGCGGGTCGGCCACGATCACGTCGAAGCGTTCTTCGCTGGCTTTCAGTTCTTTCAGCGCTTCAAAGACGTCGCCTTCAATGCAGGTCATCTTGTCGGCGAAGCCGTTCAGTGCAGCGTTGCGCTCGACACCGTCGAGGGCGAAGGCCGAGGCATCGACGCAGAACACTTCGCTGGCGCCGAAAGCAGCAGCCTGCACGCCCCAACCACCGATGTAGCTATAGAGGTCGAGCACGCGTTTGCCTTTGGCGTACGGTGCCAGGCGCGCCCGGTTCATGCGGTGGTCGTAGAACCAGCCGGTTTTCTGGCCCTGAATGACCGGGGCTTCGAACTTCACGCCGTTCTCTTCCAGCGCAACCCACTCCGGCACCAGGCCGAACACGGTTTCTACGTAGCGGTTGAGGCCTTCGGCGTCACGGGCAGCGGAATCGTTCTTGAACAGAATGCCGCTTGGCTTGAGCACTTGGGTCAGCGCGGCGATCACGTCATCTTTATGCGCTTCCATGGTCGCCGAAGCGATCTGGACCACGAGGATGTCGCCGAAACGGTCGACGACCAGGCCTGGCAGCAAGTCGGAATCACCGTAGACCAGTCGATAGAACGGCTTGTCGAACAAACGCTCGCGCAGGGACAGGGCGACGTTCAGGCGATGCACCAGCAGCGATTTGTCCAGCGCGACCTTGGTGTCGCGCGACAGCAGGCGGGCGCAGATCAGGTTGTTCGGGCTCATCGCGACGATGCCCAGCGGCTTGCCGCCGGCGGCTTCGAGGATTGCCTGATCGCCAGCGTTGAAGCCGTGCAGTGGCGTAGCGGCCACATCGATTTCGTTGCTGTAGACCCACAAGTGACCGGCGCGCAGGCGACGGTCGGCGTTGGCTTTGAGACGCAAGCTAGGCAGGGACATGACGTCGCTCCGGAAAAAAGAGCGGGAGTATACCGTGTTGACGCCAGTGCCGGGTTTGATGAGCGATGAAACGCTGATGGCCTTTTTTCGCGAGCAGGCTCGCTCCCACATTTGAAATGCATACCAATGTGGGAGCGAGCCTGCTCGCGAAGCGATTCTGAATATTACGCGGACAGGGCGTCGATCAGCTCACGATTGAACGCCGGAATGTCATCCGGCTGGCGGCTGCTGATCAAGTGCCCGTCTCTGACCACTTCCTGATCGACCCAGTGCGCCCCGGCATTCACCAGATCATCCTTAAGCGTCTTGTAACTGGTGATGGTTTTGCCATTGACCAGCCCTGCCGAAATCAACAGCCAGCTACCATGGCAGATCACCGCAATCGGTTTGCCGGCCGAGGTGCCGGTCTTGACCAGATGCTGGGCATCCTGATCGATGCGGATGGTATCGGAGTTCTGTACGCCGCCGGGCAGCACGATCGCGTCATATTGTTCGCTGCTGGCGGCCTGGAAAGTCTGGTCGACCGTGAAGTCGTCCGCCGGCTTGTCGTGATTCCAGCCTTTGACCTTGCCGGCTTCGGCCGAGAGGATATCGACCTGCGCACCGGCCTGTTCCAGCGCCTGCTTGGGACCGGTCAATTCAACCTGTTCGAAACCATCGGTTACCAAAAAAGCGACGCGCTTGCCGTTGAGTGAAGTAGCCATCAATAAGCTCCTGAGTCGGTTGGAAATAGCCGCGCCACGGGATCGAAATGAACCGTCGGGCATTACAGAGTCCGAAGCCGGGGCTTGAATGAAAGTTCCTGACAATTGCCCACTGGTGTGTCGTCTTGCGGTTTTTAGGGGTTAGAATCGCCGCCTGTCCCAGAGTGTGTACTTATGTCCCAAGAGCTGACCACCGAACAGATTCAACAATCCCTGCAGGGCATCAGCGTGCCCGCGCAGCCGCAGATCATGGTGGATCTGCAAATGGAGCAGTACATGCCCGACCCGGACCTGGAGGTGATCGCCAAGCTGATCGCCCAGGATCCCGGCCTGTCCGGCTCGCTGCTGAAAATCGTCAACTCGCCGTATTACGGCTTGAGCAACAAGATCACTTCGATCCAGCGCGCGGTGAATTTGCTGGGTAGCCGTTCGATCATCAACCTGATCAACGCGCAGTCGATCAAGGGCGAGATGAATGACGACACTATCGTCACTCTCAATCGTTTCTGGGACACCGCCCAGGACGTGGCGATGACTTGCCTGACCTTGGCCAAGCGCATCGGCACCCAGGCGGGCGACGAGGCATACGCCCTCGGCCTGTTTCACGACTGCGGCGTGCCGTTGATGCTGCAGCGTTTCCCCAATTACATGTCGGTACTGGAAAAAGCTTACGCCAATGCCAGCGCCGAATGCCGTGTGGTGGATACTGAAAACGCAGAGTTCAACACCAACCACGCGGTGGTCGGTTATTACACCGCCAAGTCCTGGCGTCTGCCGGAACACGTCAGCGCGGCCATCGCCAATCACCACAATGCTCTGGCGATTTTCAGCGATGAGTCGTCGCGCAACAGTCAGCTGAAAAACCTGTTGGCGATTCTCAAGATGGCCGAGCACATCTGCGCCTCGTATCGCGTGCTGGGCAACCAGACCGAAGATTTCGAATGGAACGCTGTCGGCCCGCTGGTACTCGATTACGTAGGGCTGTCGGATTACGACTTCGAAACCCTCAAACAAACGATCCGCGACCTCGGCGCGCATTGATTCGAGAACCTCATGCCTGAATTGCCGGAAGTCGAAACCACCCGCCGGGGCATTGCCCCGCATCTGGAAGGCCAGCGCGTCAGCCGGGTGATCGTGCGTGACCGGCGGTTGCGCTGGCCGATCCCCGAGGACCTTGATGTGCGCCTGTCGGGGCAGCGCATCGTGTTGGTCGAGCGCCGGGCCAAATACCTGTTGATCAACGCCGAGGTCGGTACGTTGATCAGCCATTTGGGCATGTCGGGCAATCTGCGTCTGGTCGAGGTCGGGTTGCCGGCGCTCAAGCATGAGCATGTCGATATCGAACTGGAGTCGGGTCTGGCCCTGCGCTACACCGACCCACGACGTTTCGGCGCGATGCTCTGGAGCACCGATCCGCTCAATCACCAATTGCTGATTCGTCTGGGGCCGGAGCCGTTGACTGACCTGTTCGACGGCGAGCGGCTGTTCCAGCTGTCCCGCGGGCGCTCGATGGCGGTCAAGCCGTTTATCATGGACAACGCGGTGGTGGTCGGGGTCGGCAATATCTACGCGACCGAAGCGCTGTTTGCTGCGGGGATCGATCCGCGCCGCGAGGCCGGGGGCATTTCCCGGGCGCGGTATCTGAAGCTGGCGATCGAGATCAAACGCATCCTCGCCGCCGCCATCGAGCGTGGCGGCACTACGTTGCGTGATTTCATCGGCGGTGACGGGCAGCCGGGGTATTTCCAGCAGGAACTGTTTGTCTATGGTCGTGGCAATGAGCACTGCAAGGTCTGCGGCACCGGTCTGCGCGAAGTGAAGCTGGGGCAACGCGCCAGTGTGTTCTGCCCGCGCTGCCAGAGCTGAGGCAAAAAGCTGAAAAAGTCCTACGGTCTATAGTGAGTTGTCTCACTGTTCAGCCCGAAGGATCGTGCCATGAAATCCTTGCAAGTCCTCTTCGCAACACTGCTGCTGTGTTTCAGCCTGGCGGCTCAGGCCACTGAAAACGGCAGTGGTGACCCGCGTTACACCATCCAGAATCCCCCGGCCTACGCCATGATCGGCGATTTGCTGATTGCCCGACCTCTATTGGTGGTGGCAACGGTGATTGGCGCGGGTGCGTTTGTCGTGTCGCTGCCATTTACCGCGTTGGGTGGCGGGATTGGCGATGCGGGGCAGGCGCTGGTCGTGGACCCGGCGAAAGCGGCGTTTGTGCGGTGTCTGGGGTGTACGGGGGAGGGGTTTGAGCAGCGCGAGTGAATCGGGATTTGTTGTGAGGCTGATGGCCCTTTCGCGAGCAGGCTCGCTCCCACAGTTTGAAATGCATTCCAATGTGGGAGCGAGCCTGCTCGCGAAGAGGGCCGAACAGGCGCTGAAGGACTCAGGCCTTGCCGGTGATCTTGCGGTACTTCTCCATCAACTGCTCTTCAGTCTCCGGATGCGCTTCGTCCAGTGGAATGCAATCCACCGGGCAGACCTGTTGGCACTGCGGTTCGTCGTAGTGGCCGACGCACTGGGTGCACAGGTTCGGGTCGATCACATAGATCTCTTCGCCTTGGGAGATGGCGGCGTTCGGGCACTCGGGTTCGCAGACGTCGCAGTTGATGCAATCGTCGGTGATGATCAGGGACATGCTAACTCCAGCCGGGGCGGCAGGCCCGGGCGCTATAAATCAATGCGCGCAATTGTGCCGCATTGGCGAGCGCAGTGCACGTTGCTGCGATCAAGGGCTGCAATCAAAAGCCAGTATCGCAGCCTTCGACAGCGCCTACTTTTTGAAGCGTAGGGTCAGGGCGTCGGCCACGGCCGGGTGGACGAACTTGCTGATATCGCCGCCCAGCGCGGCAATTTCCCGGACCAATGTCGAGGAAATGAACGAATAACGCTCGGACGGCGTGAGAAACAGGCTCTCCACGTCCGGCGCCAACTGGCGGTTCATGTTGGCCAGCTGAAATTCGTATTCGAAGTCCGACACCGCACGCAAACCACGCAGGAACACGTTGGCATTCTGCTCTTTGGCGAAATGCGCCAGCAGCGTCGAGAAGCCGACCACTTCCACGTTCGGCAGGTGTTTGGTGACCTCGCGAGCCAGTTCAACCCGTTGTTCCAGCGGGAACAGCGGATTTTTCTTGGGGCTGGCGGCGACGGCAATGATCACGTGGTCGAACAGGCGCGAGGCGCGTTCGACCAGATCGCCATGGCCCTTGGTAATAGGGTCGAAGGTACCTGGGTACAACACTCGGTTCATCGCGTCGTCCTGGCGGGAGTCCGTTGGGGAGTCGGATGGTATCGCAGCCGTCCCGGTCGGCCAAGTCGCCTGTTGGGTAAGAAAGCACTATAGACGAAGGGAATATTCTGCTTTTTCATGGATTTTTCAGCCGATCGGCAAGGGCCGTCGCCAATTGTGCCGTCAGGCCATACACCGATAATTGCGGGTTGGCGCCGATACTGGTGGGGAACAGCGAGCCGTCGTGGATCGACAGATTACTCAACTGATGATGGCGACCGAGGCTGTCGGTGACCGCGGTTTTCGGCTCTTCGCCCATTGCGCAGCCGCCCATGACGTGGGCACTCCCCAGCCGCGTGCGATACAGCTCAAGGCTCAAGCCATCGATCAGGCTGCGCGCCTCGGCCAGAGTTTTCACGTAGTGCGCGTCGGCATGCATCGGCATCACCGTTTTGGCCCCGCCGGCAAACTGGATCTCGGCCATGCTGTGGAACGCACGGCGCAGACCTTCCCAGGCGTAGGGTGAAACCTGATAGTCGAGCACCGGCGAGCCGTCGCCGCGCAATTCGACACTGCCACCTTGGCTGTCCTGATGAAAGCCGTCGCGCAGTAGCGCCAGCATCGCGTGGGTGTGCGGCAGATCAGCCATGTGCTCGGCATTCTGCTGGCCGAAACCGCCGAGCAGGGTGGCCGCCAGCGCCGGGTGCAGCGGCGGCACTTCGAGTTTGTAGCCCATCGGCCCGGTCGCGCCGTCCTTCCACTGGAAATAATCCGAGTAGATCGACTGCGGTGCACCGTAGAACGGATTGATCACCTCGTCGAAGCGTGCGGCGGACATGTTCACCAAATGCAGAAAGGTGCGTTTACCCAAGCGCTGATGCGGGTCCGGTGCATCCGAGCGCAGCAGCAGCGCCGGACTGTTGATACCGCCGCCGGCCAGCACGTAGTGCCGCGCCTTGACGGTGATCTTGCGCCCGGTCGGCGCGACGCAGCGCTCGTCCATCCCCACGCATTGCAGGCCGGAGATTTTGTCGCCGTTGATCAACAGCTTTTCCGCACGGGCCAGATAAAGCAGTTCACCGCCCTTTTCCAGGGTTGCCGGAATGGTCGTGACCATCATCGATTGTTTGGCATTGGTCGGGCAGCCCATGCCGCAGTAACCGAGGTTCCAGCAGCCGCGCACGTTGCGCGGGATCACATGCCAGCTGTAGCCGAGTTGCTCGCAGCCTTTGCGGATCACGTCGTTGTTGGCGTTGGGCGGGACCATCCACGGCGCAACGCCGAGGCGCTGCTCCATTTTTTCGAACCATGGCGCCATGTCGGCAGGGCTGTGGCCTTTGACGTTGTGCTCTTTGGCCCAGTGCTCAAGGGTCGGTTCCGGGGTGCGGAAACTCGATGTCCAGTTGATCAGCGTCGTGCCGCCCACTGCGCGGCCCTGCAGGATAGTGATCGCGCCGTCCTTGCTCATGCGGCCGATGCCTTCCTGATAGAGGCTGCTGTAGGCCTTGTCTTCGAGCATTTTGAAGTCCGTGCTGGTTTTCAGCGGACCTTCTTCGATCAGCAATACCTTATAGCCGGCGGCACTGAGGATTTCCGCCGTGGTGCCGCCACCGGCGCCGCTGCCGATGATCGCGACGTCGGCCTCGAGGGTCAGATCGTCGGTGAGTTGGGCGCCGTTGTAGGTTTTCCAGCCTCGGGCGAGGCCTTCGCGAAACGGGTCGGGTACGGGCATCGATCAGGTTCTCTTGTTTTTGTAGTTTTTGCTGGCCCCTTCGCGAGCAGGCTCGCTCCCACAGGGGAATGCGTTTCAAATGTGGGAGCGAGCCTGCTCGCGAAGGACGCGCCTCGGGTTCAGACAGTGGGCGGGCCGGGGTAGCCGCAATGCGCCCAGGATTCGGCGCGGGTGTACCAGGCCATCATCACCATTTGCTGCAAGGAGCTGTGGCCCATGCGCAGCAGGCTCAGCGAACTGTTTTGCCAGCGGTCGAGGAAATGACGGATGGTCTCGGGACTGGCGTTTTCCCAACTGCCCCAGATCCCGGTCAGCGGCCCGCGCGTCACGGCCATGCCCAACACATCGAACAGTTGGCGGGTGAGCTTGAGCATTTCCGGCGACAGATGATCGAGGCTGTAGTCCAGCGATTTGAGCGTGCCGTCGACGGCGCTCGGCATCCGCTCGGCCGCCACGGCGCCGTCGAGCATCACTGGAATCAGTGCACGCAAAAACAGCAGATCGCCGTCGCGCAATGTAATGAAGCCATTGGCCGCGACGCTCGACGAACAGCCGCTGAGGCTGGCGCCGACGCCAGCGGTGGCAAGGAACGCCGTGGCGCCGAGGCTGAATTTCAGCAGGCCACGGCGCGACAGCGCAGGTGTATCGGTCAGGCTTGGGTGCATTGTTGTTATTACCCGCTGGCGATGACGAAGGATTAGCGAATGAACAGCTTCTGGATCAGCTTTTGAATGGATTTGCCGTAGGGCGGGTAAATCAATCTGGCCGCGTTGAAGCGCTGTTTAACCAGCACCCCTTTGGCTTTGCTGAACGTCAGAAAACCCTCGTGACCGTGGTAATGGCCCATGCCCGAAGCGCCGATGCCGCCGAAGGGCATGTCGTCCTGCGCCACATGCAGCAGCGTGTCGTTCAGGCACACGCCGCCGGAATGGGTTTCGTGCAGCACGCGATTCTGTTCGCGTTTGTCGTAGCCGAAGTAGTAAAGAGCCAGAGGACGTGGCCGTTGATTGATGTAAGCGAATGCCTGCTCCAGATCCCGGTAGGGCACGATCGGCAGCAGCGGGCCGAAGATTTCGTCCTGCATCACCGTCATCTCGTCGCTGACATTCAACAGCACGCTGTGCGGCATGCGCCGGCCCTGCCCCTGATCGAACAGCGGGATCAGCAACGCGCCTTTGCTGGTGGCGTCGCTGACGTAGCCGTTGAGCCGGGCCAATTGGCGTTCGTTGATGATCGCCGTGTAGTCCGGATTATCGGCGAGGGTTGGATAAAAACTCTGCACAGCCTGGCGATAGGCTTCGACGAAGCCGCCAACCCGGTCTTCCGGGACCAATACATAATCGGGAGCGACGCAGGTCTGCCCGGCGTTGAGGGTTTTGCCGAAGGCAATGCGCTCGGCGGCATCCTTGAGCGGTACGTCGCGCGAGACGATGGCGGGCGACTTGCCGCCCAGTTCCAGCGTCACCGGAGTGAGGTTTTCCGCGGCAGCGCGCATCACATGTTTGCCGATGCTGGTGGCGCCGGTGAACAGCAGGTGATCGAAGCGCAAACGGGAAAACGCCACGCCGATATCGGCTTCACCCAGTACCACGCAGACCAGGTCTTCAGGGAAGATCCGCGCCAGCAATTCCTTGAGCAACAGCCCGGTGGCCGGGGTCGATTCGCTGAGTTTGAGCATCACCCGGTTGCCCGCAGCCAAGGCTCCGACCAGCGGGCCGATAGCCAGATAGAGCGGGTAATTCCACGGCACGATGACGCCGACCACGCCCAATGGCTGGTAGACCACCTTCGCCGAAGCAGGCTGGAAAGCCATGCCGACCTTGCGCCGCGACGGCTTCATCCAGCCATTGAGATGGCGGCTGGCGTAGTGGATGCCATGCAGGCTCGGCATCAGTTCGGCGAGCAGGGTTTCATCGGCGCTGCGGTGGCTGAAATCGGCGCTGATCGCCTCGATCAGCGCCTGGCGTTCGTTGCTCAGCAATTCTCGCAGCGCCTTGAGCCATTGCTGGCGCTGGGCCGCGGGTGGCATCGGGTTGGCGGCGTATGCGGCCCGTTGCGCAGCGAACTGCCGATCAAGCTCTTCCAGTGGCTGTTGCAGCGTTTGCAGGTAGGCAATGTCGGCAGTCATGGTCGGCTCCGGAATTATTGTAGTGAGGAACTTTTTAGAGTCTATGCTCTAGAAAGTCAAATGACTTCCTTGCACGGCAGTGTTTTATCCATTTCCGGATAGGTCGTAAGATGCCCCTCATCGCACTCTGAATTAAAGCTCAAGCCATGGCCCCACGAATAAAAACCAGCGAGCGTATCGTGCTGAACAGCCTCGAGCTGTTCAATCAGCAGGGCGAACGCAGCATCAGCACCAATCACATCGCTGCCCACATGGAGATTTCTCCGGGCAACCTGTACTACCACTTCCCCAACAAGCAGGCGATCATCGCCGTGTTGTTCAGTGAGTACGAAAGCCTTGTCGACAGCTTCCTGCGCCCGCCGCAGGGGCGCGCCGCGACGGTCGAAGACAAGCGCTTCTACCTCAAGGAGCTGTTATCGGCGATGTGGCGCTACCGCTTTCTGCACCGCGATCTCGAGCACCTGCTCGACAGCGATCCGGAGTTGGCCGCGCGCTATCGACGCTTTTCCCAGCGCTGCGTGATCCAGGGTGCGGCGATCTATGAAGGCTTCGTCGCCGCCGGGATCCTCGCAATGGATCGCGTGCAGATCGAATCCCTGACCCTCAACGCCTGGATCATCCTGACGTCGTGGGTGCGCTTTCTGTGCACCACCCGGGAAAACTCCAACCACCTCAGCGAGCAAGCCATCAAACGTGGCGTGTATCAGGTGCTGGTGCTGGAAGCCGGGTTTGTCACCGATCAGGCGCGTGAGCAGGTCAATGCGCTGTTCGAGGAGTTCTACGTGCCGCTGGCCCAGGCCCTTGAAGACGTGAAGTAAATCGTTTCGTTGAAATCCCACAGGAGCCCGTTATGCCGATTGCGCAACTGATCAGCCCCAACGCTCTGGATGCTCGCAAGGGGCAACCGGGGCTGGTGATTCTCGATTGTCGTTTTGCCCTCGAAGACCCGGACTACGGGCAGCGTAGCTACGCTGAGGGGCATATTGCCGGGGCGGGTTTCGCCGATCTTGAGCGTGACCTCAGCGGCAAAGTGGTCAAGGGCGTGACCGGGCGTCATCCATTGCCGGAGCCGGCAGAACTGGTCGAGCGCTTGCAAGCCTGGGGCATCAATGCCGACAGCGACGTGGTTTTATATGACGACGGCCCCGGTGCCTACGCGGCGCGTGCCTGGTGGTTGCTGGCGTGGCTGGGCAAGCGGGATGGTGTGTTCATTCTCGATGGCGGGCTCAATGCCTGGCATGCGGCGGGTCTGCCGCTGAGTCTGGATCCACCGACGATCACGCGTGGGACCTTCAGTGGCCAGCCGGACATGACCCTGCTGCTCAGCGCCGAACAATTACAGCAGCGCCTCGGCCAACCGACCCTGACCTTGATCGATGCGCGGGCCTTGCCGCGCTTCAAAGGCGAAGTCGAGCCGATCGACCCGGTTGCCGGGCACATTCCCGGCGCTCAATGCGCGGCGTTTACGGACAACCTCGGCAGCGACGGGCGATTCCTGCCAACGGATCAACTCAAGCAGCGCTTTGCCGCCAAACTGGGCGATCGCTCGCCAGCGGATCTGGTGGCGTATTGCGGCTCCGGCGTGACGGCATGTCACAACCTGTTTGCGTTGTGTCTGGCGGGTTATCCGCTGGGTTCGCTGTACGCCGGGTCGTGGAGCGAGTGGATCAACGAGCCTTCGCGCGGTATCGCTACTGGCGAATAAGCACCGCAAACCCACTCTGTGGGAGCGAGCCTGCTCGCGAAGGCATCGAATCAGTCGACATCGATGTTGAATGAACGACCGCTTTCGCGAGCAGGCTCGCTCCCACATGGGTTATGCGGTGTCTGGGGAAATTTTCCGGGCACTGCGATACGCCGCCGGCCCCACGCCATAAACCTGCTTGAACTGCCGGCTCAGATGGCTTTGATCGGCAAATCCCAATTGCAGGGCGACTTCCACTGGCAAACAACCGCTTTGCAGTAACCCCCGGGCCGTCGCGATGCGTTGCTGCATCAACCAGGTATGCGGCGGCATGCCGGTGGCTCGGCGGAACACCCGGGCGAAGTGAAAGGGCGACAGATTGACTGCCGCTGCCAATTCTTCCAGCGATGGCGGCGCCGCCAGTTGCGCGTTCAGCAGTTCTTTGGCCAGCAGCACCGCCCGATGTTCCTTGCCGGGTTTGCCTGGGATCCGCACGGCGGCGTGACGCTGTAACAGCGACATCATCATTTCGCGCCAGACGGTTTGCTGTTGCAGCGCGGTGGCCGGGTTTTCCAGCAAACGGTGCAACTGACAGAAACCGTTGACCAGATCCGGGTCGCGGTACAGCGTTTCGCCAAAGGCAGGCATCGGCGCGCTTGGCAGTTCCAGTTCGTCCAGCAACGCCATGACTTTCCCGGTATCGGGATAAAACGCCCGGTACAGCCAGCCGTCCTCGGTGCCCTTGTGGCCGGTGTGCAATTCATCCGGGTTGATCAGTACCAGCGTGCCGCTGCCCGCCAGATGTTCAGCGCCGCGATAGCGATAACGCTGGGCGCCGGCCATGATCATGCCGATCACGTAGCCATCGTGAACATGCGGGGCAAAACGTTGCTCAATGTAGCGTGCCGACAGCAGTTCGACCCCGGCCAGCGGCGTGGTTTGCCAGAAACGGATCGACTCGCCCTGATCGCTCATGTCGTCAGGCGTGCCAGCCACTGCGGGATGCGCCGCTCCAGGTAATAACCCGGCTGACGCATCGAGCCATCGACGAAGCCGACGTGTCCGCCGCGAGTCTGCAGTTCGAATTCGGTGCAGTCCGACAACTCAGTGGCTTGCGGCAGGCTGTGCGGGAATACGAACGGATCATCCGCCGCCTGGATGATCAGGGTTGGCGTGCGGATTTCGCCGAGAAAGTAGCGACTCGACGCACGGCGATAATAATCCTTTGCATCGGTGAAACCGTGAAGCGGCGCGGTGACCCGGCCGTCAAAATCCCAGAATGTGCGCATGTTCTCCAGCGAGCCGAGTGCCGCCAGCGCGGCGAGGCCATCGTCGCGTCCATCATGCTGGAACTGACGTTGCTTGTTCTTGATGTAAGCGACCATCTCGCGCATGAAGTGCGCCTGATAGACCTTGGAAAACCCCTGGCCGATGCGATCGGCGCATTGGTCGAGGCGAAACGGCACCGACACCGCTACCGCGCCGAGCACACCGCTGGCGCTGCCGGTTTCCCCCAGATGCTTGAGCAGCACGTTGCCGCCCAAGGAGTAGCCGACGGCGTACAGCGGCGCCAACGGTCGTTTGGCGCGCAAGTGACGAATGGCTTCAGCGAGGTCTTCACTGGCGCCGGAGTGGTAGCTGCGCGGCAACAGATTCGGTTCGCCCGAACAGCCGCGCCAGTTCAGCGCGACGCTGGCCCAGCCTTGATCGGCTAATGCCTTTTGTACCCCGGCCACGTAGGGCGAATTGGAAGAGCCGGTCAGACCGTGCAACACCAGCACCAACGGTGCATCAGCGCTATGCGGGCCGTGCCAGTCAAGATCAAGGAAGTCGCCGTCGTCCAGCCAAAGCCGTTCGCGCTCGCGTTCAAGGTGAACGGTTTTGCGCCACAGCGGTCCCCATAAGGTTTGCAGGTGTGGATTACCCAGGCCGAAGGCTGGATTGAAACGCAGGCTGGGTGACAGGGAGCTTGGTTGCACGACACATCTCGACAAGGTCTTACCTAAAGCGGCCGACGCCAGGCGCCTGCCGCTTTCAATTAAAACCTAACTTGCCACAAAGCCTGCTTCGGCGCGACACATGCTCTGGGAGGAGGCGCCGGGCGGTGTGACGGGCAGTGCCGGCAACGGCTGCTGCTCGACGGTTGCGCCGATGGTCAGGACGCGCCAGCGGTCGGCGGCCAGTTGTCGGTTCAGCGCTTCGTGGATTTGCCGGGTGGTCAGGCGTTGAACCTGCTGAACGGTGTAGTCGAGGTCGAGAGGCAGGTCGTGGCGATTGATTGCCACCAGTTGCTTGAGTATCTGCAGGTTGCTGGCGCGGTTGAAGGCGCTCATGTTGGCCACGTACTGCTTGATCTGCTCGAGTTCCTGTTGCGTCGGCCCGTCGCGCAAAAATTCACTGAACAACGACCGGGTCAACGCCAGCGTAGCCTCAACGAATTGCGGACTGACTTGCAGGGAAATGCTCATCAGGCCTGCGCCGGCCCAGTGGCTGTTGTCGGAATCGACGTCGTATACCAAGCCGCGTCGCTCGCGCAGTTCGTTCATCAAGCGACTGTTCGGCGTCCCGCCCAATATTAGATTGGCGACGTACAGCGCGACGTAATCCGGATGCTGAGGCGGCACTGCTAACTGAGCGAGCAGGAGATGGGTCTGGGTCTGTGGTTGCTCCTCGTGGCGGGTCACTTCAGCACCCGTCCGGCCCAAGGCGGGTAGCGGCGGGCTGGCAGTTCCGGGCGGCGTGGTCGGCAACGCATGGCTGATTTGCAGGCTGATGGCCTGTGCCTGTTCCAGCGTCAGGTCCCCGACCAGCGTTATCTGTGCATGACGGGCGCTATAGAACCGTTGGTGAAAATCTTTGACCGCTGCCCGGGTCACTGTTTGCAATCCCTGGTCCGTGCCATAGAACGGCAGTGCGTAGGGGCTGCCCGGGGCGAGCAAGGTTCTCACTTGGTGCATGGCGGAATTGCCCGCCTCGGGCGATTTGAATTTGAGGTAGTCACGCAGGACCTTTTTCACTCGCTTCAATGCGCCATCGTCGAGCAACGGCTTGCCGAGGATCTGCGCAAACAACTGCAAGGCCGGAGTGCTTTTCCGGGCATCGCTCAAACTGCGCATGTGCAGATTGGCGCGGTCATGATCAAGGCTCATGTCGAGCTGCGCACCCAGGCCGTCGAAGGTTTCGAGAATGGCCGACAGGTCTTTGCCTTCGACGCCTTCATTGAGCAGGCTGAACGTGGCAGCGGCGAGCCCTGGCAGGTTGTCGTCCCGTGCACTGCCCGCCGCGAAGCTGACATGCAGATCGAACATCGGCAGCTCGGCGGTGCGGATGAACAGCACCTTGGTGCCGGTCAGGGTCTTCCAGGCCTTGATGTCCAGCATGCGTGAAGTGTCGACAGGGGGGGCGAGTACCTGCAGCGAATGCAAGCGCGATGCAGGAGAGTTCGCCGGCGCGACAATCGCTGTGTCCGCCAGTGTTTGAGTGCCTGCCAGACATGTAACGAGTCCGAGCCCAAACAATGTGCATCTGGCGCGCCGAAATTCCTTACTCATGGCCTGCCTCCTTGAATACCTGAGCGACCGTCAGGCGTTCGCGGGTCAAAAACGTGGCGGCGGCCTGCTGAATGTCAGCGGGTGTCACTTGTGCCAGTTCATCGGCATCCTGATCCAGCATCTGCCAGGGCAGACCGATACTCTCCAGCGTGGCCAACTGGTGGGCCTGTTCAACGATTGAGTCTCGTGCATAGATCTGCCGGGCGATCAATTGCGTGCGGGCGCGCTCCAGTTCCTCGACGCTCGGCGGCTGGTCATGCAGTTCTTCGATCAACTGCCAGATTCGCGTCTGCGCCGCGTCGAGCGTATCGGTGTGAGTGCTGGGAAGTTGAGACGTCAGTAACAGCAGGCTGTCGCCTCGCGTCAGGTGGTCGTAAGAGGTGCTGATCTCGCTGA
Source organism: Pseudomonas sp. NPDC087598 (assembly GCF_044743525.1). Classification (NCBI taxonomy): domain Bacteria; kingdom Pseudomonadati; phylum Pseudomonadota; class Gammaproteobacteria; order Pseudomonadales; family Pseudomonadaceae; genus Pseudomonas; species Pseudomonas sp. NPDC087598. The sequence goes on from NZ_JBIUWQ010000046.1 coordinate 42,631, forward strand.
ACAGTGGTTCGGCATACTGCAAGCGCTTTTGCAGGCGAGCGCTATGGGCGCCGCCCAGCAACATGTCGATCAGGCGCAGAGCGTGCACCGATCGCCGATTCTCGGCCGTGTTCAGTCCCGGTACGTTGAAGGCCATCATGATCAACGGTGTGTGGATCGGAAGATGCAGAGTCAGTTTGCGTTCTCCGGGTTGGGCCAGCTCCATCGGCTGCACCGGCGGCGTGACGCTTCGTGTCGCCAGGTGGCCAAAGTAGCGCTGCACCAGCGGTTTGACCTGATCAAGCGTCACCGCGCCGACGACCACCAATGTGGCGTTGCCAGGCGCATAACGGCTTTCGTACCAGTGGCGCAAAGCGTCGGCATTCAAACGGTGCAGGTCATGCATCCAGCCGAGAATCGGCGTCTGATAACTGTTGGCCAGATGCGCCACGGCGGTGAGGCGTTCAAAGGCCAGATGGTGGGCATCATCGTCGGTGCGCCAACGACGTTCCTCGCGAATTACCGCCATTTCCGCGATCAGATCTTCACTGCGCAGATGGGCGGTCGACATCAGGTCGGCCATCAGCTCGAATGCGACGCCCAGATAGCGCGGCGCCAGTGTCTGGTAATAGGCCGTGGCATCTTTATGGGTAAAAGCGTTTTCCCGGGCTCCGAGGGTTTGCAGGATCGCCGCCGCTTCACCGGCGCAGGTTTTGCTGCTGCCCTTGTAGAGCATGTGTTCGAGTGCGTGGGATATCCCGCTCTGCCCCGGCGACTCGTCGGCGGAACCCACCCTGAACCAGATTTGCGAAGTTACCAGCGGCGCGCGATGGTCTTCGCGCACCAGCACTTTCAGGCCATTGTCCAGGGTGAATGAGTGAGTCGCAGGTGGGGCGGCCAGGCTGATCAAGGGCGCCAGGCAAAGCAGGAGCAGCATCCGGCTGCAAAATATGTCCATAGGTGAATCGTCCAAAGTGGTTAGCGCTGAGTGCGCTAACCACTTTGGCGAGAGTCGAGGGGCGAAGTGCGGTATCTATTTATCGCTGACGCAGTGAGCGCACAGGGCTTGGCGAATCAGGCGCTGCGTTGCCACAACGCGTAATAGACGCGTCCGGACTTCTGCTCGCGGTGCAGGCGCCAGTTGCCCGGAAGGCCCAGCGTCGAAGGCGCGGCTTCGCTTTCAGTGTAGATCCATGAGTCGGGCGCCAGCCACTGACGCTCTTCAAGCAGAGTACACACTGCCGGCAGCAGATTCTGGTTGAACGGCGGGTCGAGGAACACCAGATCAAACGGCGTGGCAACCTGCGTTTCCAGATAGCGCAGGGCGTCAGCGGTCTGCACCTGACCGTTGGTGCAGCGAAGCGTGCCGAGGTGTTCTTTCAGGCTGGAAACCGCAATATTGCTGGCGTCCAGCGCCTGACCCGTTGCCGCGCCACGCGACAGGGCTTCGAGAAACAGCGCGCCGCTGCCGGCGAACGGGTCGAGCACCTTGGCCCCTTCAACGTACGGCGCGAGCCAGTTGAACAGGGTTTCACGTACACGATCCGGCGTCGGGCGCAGGCCCGGCGCATCGGGGAAGCTCAGCTTGCGGCTGCGCCATTGACCGCCAATGATGCGCAACTGGTTCACACCGTTGTGAACGTTGTGCGCAGGTTTTTTCGGTGAACGAGTAGCCATTAATGCTCCGGAACCCCGAGCGGTTGCTCGGCAGGTTTATCAGATGGGGCCGGTAACGGCTTTTGCGGCACGGTCGGGCCAGCGCTGACGATGACCATTTTGTCCGTGCTCAGGTGTTTGTTCATCGCGTCTTTGACCTGCTCGACAGTCAGGCTCTGGGACTGACGCATGAAGTCATCCAGATAGCTCAGCGGCAGATTATAGAAGCCCATGGCGCCAAGTTGACCGACAATGTCGGCGTTGCTCGCGGTGGACAGCGGGAAGCTGCCGGCCAGTTCGCGTTTGGCGTCGTCGAGTTCTTTCTGGGTCGGGCCGGTTTTCAGGTAGTCGGCGATTACGTCTTGCACCAGTTTCAGGGTGCCTTCGCTCATTTCCGCGCGGGTTTGCAGGTTGATCATGAACGGGCCACGGGCCTGCATCGGGCTGAATCCGGAATACACGCCATAGGCCAGGCCGCGCTTCTCGCGCACTTCACTCATCAGACGCGTGCCGAAACCACCGCCGCCGAGAATCTGGTTGCCCATCGACAAAGCAGCGTAGTCCGGGTCGTCGCGGTCGATGCCCAGTTGCGCGATCATCAGGTTGGTTTGCTTGGACGGGAACTCGATGTGACCGACGCTGGCCTTCGGATCCTGTGGCTGAGCGATTTTCGCCAGCGCCGGGCCTTTCGGCAGGGCGGCGGATACCTGATTGGCAATGGCTTCGGCGTCAGCGCGAGACAAGTCGCCCACCAGCGCGATCACCACATTGCCAGCCGCGTAAGCCTTGGCGTGGAACTCACGCAGTTGCGCCAGAGTGATTTTCGGCACGCTCTGCGCGTTGCCGTCGCTGGAGTGCGCGTACGGGTGATCGCCATACAGACGCTTCATCAGCTCCAGGCTGGCGAGTTTGCCGGGGTTCTGTTTCTGATATTCGAAACCGGCAAGCAGCTGGTTCTTGATGCGGGCGAACGAGTCGGCCGGAAAGGTCGGTTTGCCGACCACTTCCGAGAACAGCTTCAAGGCCGGTTCACGCTGGTCGACAGCACTGAGGCTGCGCAGCGATGCCAATGCCATATCCTTGAAGGCACCGTTGCCAAAGTCCGCACCGAGACCTTCGAAGCCCTGAGCGATGGCGCCGACGTCTTTGCCGGCGACACCTTCGTTAAGCATCGCATTGGTCAGCACCGCGAGACCTGGGGCGTTGCCATCCTGGCTGCTGCCGGCGGCAAAGATCAGGCGCATGTCGAACATCGGCAGCTCATGCGCTTCGACGAACAACACCTTGGCGCCTTCGGCGGTGTTCCAGGTCTGCACGTCGAGTTTGCGGCTGGCCGGGGCCTTGCCGTCGAGTTCGGCCAGTGATTGCAGCTTCTGGCTGGACCTGGCGTTATCCAGCGCTTCACTGGCGTTGGTCTTGGCGCCTGGGGTCAGATAGAACGCGGCAGAGCCGATCACTGCAACGGCGATCAGGCCGAGCAACAGGCGTGGGGATTTGCGCTCACTCATGAGTCGTCTCCAGTGGCAGGACGTGGGCGACGCTGAGACGTTCGCGGGTGAAATACAGCTTGGCGGCCTTCTGGATGTCTTGCGGGGTCACGCTTTCCAGATCGGCGAGTTCGGTGTCCATCAGCTTCCACGACAGACCGACAGTCTCCAGTTGGCCAATAGCCGTGGCCTGACTGGTGATCGAGTCACGCTCATAGACCAGACCGGCAATCACTTGCGCACGGACGCGCTCAAGCTCTGCGGCGGATGGCGCGGTGGTTTTCAACTGTTCCAGCAGCTTCCACAGACCGGCCTCGGCTTGCGCCATGGTCTTTTTCTTCTGGGTGTTCGGCGTGGCCGAGAGGGTGAACAGGCTGTCGCCGCGAGTGTAGGCGTCGTAGCTTGACGAACCGCCGGAGACCAGCTCTTCGCCGCGCTCCAGTTGCGTCGGGATGCGTCCGCTGTAACCGCCATCAAGCAATGCCGAGATCAAGCGCAGAGCGTTGACCGAGCGTTTGTCTTCAGCGGTGGCGATGCTGGGCACATTGAAGCCGAGCATCAGGCTAGGCAGTTGAGTCTGCACGTGCAGGGTGATCTGGCGTTCACCCGGCTCAGCCAGTTCCAGCGGTTGTTTCGCCGGTGGCACGTCGCGTTTGGCGATCGGCCCGAAGTAGCGCTGGGCGAGGGTTTTCACCTCATCCGGGGTGACGTCGCCGACCACCACCAGCGTGGCGTTGTTCGGCACATACCAGGACTGATACCAGTGGCGCAGCTCTTCGACTTTCATGCGGTCGAGGTCAGCCATCCAGCCGATGGTCGGCGTGTGGTAACCGCTGGCCGGGTAGGCCATGGCCTTGTAGCGTTCGTAGGCCTTGGACATCGGTTTGTCATCGGTGCGCAGACGGCGCTCTTCCTTGATGACTTCGATTTCCTTGGCGAACTCGTCGGCCGGCAGGCGCAGGTTGGCCATGCGGGCGGCTTCCAGTTCGAAGGCCACGCCCAGACGGTCACGAGCCAGCACCGGGTAATAAGCGGTGAAGTCGTCGCTGGTGAACGCGTTCTCTGCGGCGCCGAGGTCGCGCAGGATCAGCGAGGCTTCGCCGGGACCGACTTTTTCGCTGCCCTTGAACATCATGTGCTCAAGCGCGTGGGACAGACCGGTCTGGCCCGGGGTTTCGTAGCTGGAACCGACCTTGTACCAGACCTGCGACACCACCACCGGCGCGCGATGGTCTTCACGCACGACGACCTTCAAGCCGTTATCGAGGGTGAATTCGTGAGTCGGTTGCGGGTCGGCCGCCAGGGCCGAAAGGGGCAGGCAGACTGTGCTGAACAGCAGGCCAGCAGCGCGGCGGGCTAGAGCATTCATTCGTTTTTTAACCTGTTGGGCTGCCCGCTTGGTCTTAGCCTAGGCGGGCGAGGAGGTGCTAGGATACTGATCCGTTTTACCGGCGACCACGCCTATCAGGTTTTCAGGCCTGATCAGGTTGTATGGGTTGGCGGCAGAAAGCTGCGGTTTATCGACTAAACTTCGCTTTTTCGCCGATTTTGCCGGTTTAGTCCTTCGTTAATACGATTCTTTGGGGTGCCGCTGGCGCCTCGACAAAATGTTGCGCGTGAACAAGCTGGATGAAACACAGTCTGTTCTGCATCGAATATTTATTTGCCGGGGCGCCCTTATGGCGCGTCGCTACCGTGAGATAGCCGTCCTCCATGTTTGGTTCCAACGACGACAAGAAGACCCCAGCTGCGGCTGGCGAGAAGAAAAGCCTGTTCGGATGGCTGCGTAAAAAACCGCAGGAACCCGTCGTCGAACAGCCGCCCGCGATTCCCGAGCCTGCCCCGGCACCAGCCCCGGTTATAGAGGAAGAGCCGGCACCGATCGTTCTGCCGATCGCCGAGCCGGTGCTGCAACCGGCCGCCGAGCCAGAACCTGAAACCCCTGTGGTTGCCGAGGCGCCGCTGACCCCGGTAGCCGAGCCGTGGCTGACGTTGCCAGTGGCGGAAGAGCCGGTAGCGCTGGTTGAAGAGGCCGCGCCGCATGTCACGCCGCCGATTCCTGCACCCGCTGCGCCTGTTGCCGAGGTCGCTGCGGCGCCTGTGGTTGAGGCGGTTGTCGAGCCTGCGCCGGTTGTTGCTGAGCCAGTTATTGCCGACCCTGTGATTCCTGAGCCAGTTGCCCCGGTAGCTGTTGCTCCGATTGCTCCGGTCATTCAACAGCCTGCACCTGCACCGATTGTCGCTGCGCCAGTGGTGCCGGTTGAGGTGGTTGCCGAAACGCCCGTCGAAGCTCCGCGCACCGAAGAAACCAAAGCCGGTTTCTTCGCTCGCCTGAAACAAGGCCTGTCGAAAACCAGCGCCAGCATCGGCGAGGGCATGGCCAGCCTGTTCCTCGGCCGCAAAACTATTGATGACGATCTGCTCGATGACCTCGAAACCCGTCTGCTCACCGCTGACGTTGGCGTCGAAGCCACCACGCAGATCATCCAGCGCCTGACCCAGAAGGTCGCGCGCAAGGAACTGGCCGACTCCGACGCGTTGTACAAATCGTTGCAGGCCGAGTTGGCCGCGATGCTCAAACCCGTCGAGCAACCGCTGAAAATCGTTTCGCAGAACAAGCCATTCGTGATTCTGGTGGTCGGCGTCAACGGCGCTGGCAAAACCACCACCATCGGCAAATTGGCGAAGAAGCTGCAACTGGAAGGCAAGAAAGTCATGCTCGCCGCCGGTGACACCTTCCGCGCCGCCGCGGTCGAGCAGTTGCAGGTTTGGGGTGAGCGCAACAAGATCCCGGTCATCGCCCAGCACACTGGCGCCGACTCGGCTTCGGTGATCTTCGACGCCGTGCAGGCCGCCAAGGCCCGTGGTATCGACGTGCTGATCGCCGACACCGCCGGTCGTCTGCACACCAAAGACAACCTGATGGAAGAACTGAAAAAGGTTCGCCGGGTGATCGGCAAACTCGATGCCGACGCACCGCACGAAGTGCTGCTGGTGCTCGATGCCGGTACTGGCCAGAACGCCATCAACCAGGCCAAACAATTCAACCAGACCGTCGAACTGACCGGCCTGGCGCTGACCAAGCTCGACGGCACCGCCAAGGGCGGGGTGGTTTGGGGGGGGGGCGGGGTCCTCGGGGTGGCGGGGGGGTGCGGCGGGGGGGGGGGGGGGGGGGGGGGGGGGCGGGGGGGGGGGGTCGGGCG
>NZ_JBIUWQ010000047.1:0-48800 GCF_044743525.1 Pseudomonas sp. NPDC087598
AATGAAACAGATAACACAAACATATACATCACCGAAACTAAATAAACATAAGAACGTCTGACATATAATGAATACGCAGCTGCTCGCTCCCAAGCTCGTGCAGACGAAGCTTACCGTAAAGCTGATGAAGCTCTGGCTGCTGCTCAAAAAGCACAACAGACTGCTGACGAAGCTAACGAGCGTGCTCTGCGCATGCTGGACAAAGCTAGCCGCAAGTAATAATCCCTCGGGATTATTATCAAGCCGACCCATTTTTTGGGTCGGCTTTTTTGTGCTCGGCATTTTTGTCCGGGCACAAAAAAACCCGCCGACGCTTGAGGCGTCGGCGGGCTCTGGATCTGCCCCTTACTGCTGCAGATCGATCGGTGCGCTCGAGACAATCGGCGCCGAGGTGTTCGGCGTGCCGATCTCGGTAGGCAGGCCATCTTCGGCTGCAACCACGTCACGCACCACATCCCAGTTCATGCGCAGGTTGTTGGTGATGTCATCACGCTTGAGCATCGCGTTGATCACCGCTGTGTGCTTGTCGACCACCGAAGGGTTGCCTTTGTCGTCGATCGGCGTGTGCGCTTCCAGATAGACCTTGCCGCCACTGCGCCCGAACTTGTAAGCATCGTTGAGGATACGCACCGAGGTACCGACCGGCACCATGCCGGCCATCTCCAGCACGTTTTTGTTGAACATGCGGAAGCAGCCATGGCTGGTGCGCATGCCGATGCCGAATTTCTTGTTCGAACCGTGGATCAGGTAGCCCGGCGTGCCGAGGGTGAACTTGAACGGTCCCAGCGGGTTGTCAGGACCGGCCGGCACCACGTTTGGCAGCGGATCACCGTCAGCGGCGTGCTCAGCCTTGATCGAGGCTGGCGGGGTCCAGGTCGGGTTCGGTGTCTTGGCGGTGATCGAGGTATGCGCGATCGGCGACCCCCAACCTTCACGACCGATACCCAGCGGGAAGGTGTACACCACGTTCCGGCCTTTCGGGAAATAGTAGAGGCGGTATTCGGCGAGGTTGATCACGATGCCTTCGCGCGGGCCCGGCGGCAGAATGAAGCGCGTTGGCAGAACGATTTCGGTGCCGGCACCCGGTAACCAGGCATCGACGCCCGGGTTGGCCGCAACCATTTCCGAATAGCCCAGATCGTACTTCGTGCCCAAATCGGCGAAGGTGTCTTCGTACTTGGCTTTGATCACCTGCACCTGACCGATGATGTCTTCACCGGGTGGTGGCAGGGGAAACTCCAATGCAGCAACGGGACCGGCCACACACAGGGCGGCAAGTGACAGGCAGCGGGTGACGGCAGGAAAGCGCGGCAACATCCGGAAAATCCTTCGCATGATCAACAAGGGTATAAGAGCGCGATTGTACACCGCACTTTGAATATTCGGGGAGACACAAGACCTGTGGCGAGGGAGCTTGCTCCCGCTGGACTGCGCAGCAGGCCTTGCTGGAGGCCCGCACGGGATTCATGAAATTGTATTTAAGCTTTTCACGACGGCCGCGCCGCCGAGCGGGACGCTGCGAAGATTCGACAAGCGCCCTAGCCACAATAAGTCGTGCCCGACGTTAAAGCTCGAAACGCAACTCAGGCCAGATCGGCGACGTGCCGCGCTTCTGCGACTCCAGAATCGCCCGACACAGCGAGCACAGACGCTGATCCTGAAACACCCGGCGATCCACGCTCGACCAGCGCGGTTGCGCCGGCAGCAGACTGCCGCAGAGGGTGCGATCGGCCGAGCCGCCAAGTTCGAGTTGACGGGTCACCAGATGCACCCGCACTTCCTGGCAGGCGAACAGATCCAGCTGCTCGTCAGGCTCGATCAGTTGGTAGGCAAACAGGGACCAGGCAGAACGCGACATCGGGGGCTCCAAATAAGGGGGCGCCACATTAGCCGAAAGCCTGCCCTTAGAAAAGCCTCATAACAGCGGTTTTAGCGTCGGCCAGACATTTTCCAGCAACTTGCCCTGAGCCCCGGCCGCCGGGTGCAGACCATCGGCCTGCATCAAGTCCGGATGACCGCCCACGCCTTCGAGGAAAAACGGCACCAGCGGGATCTTTTTGTCGTCGGCGAGTTTGCCGTAGACCTCGGCGAAGGCGTCGGTGTAGCGCTTGCCATAGTTGGGCGGCAATTGCATGCCGAGCAACAACACCTTGGCACCGCTCTGACGGGAGCTGTCGATCATCGCCGCAAGGTTTTGTTGCAATTGCGTGGGCGGCATTCCGCGCAGGCCGTCGTTGCCCCCCAGCTCAAGGATCACCAACTCCGGCTTATGCTCTGCAAGCAGCGCCGGCAGCCGCGCCTGGCCTCCAGCACTGGTATCGCCGCTGATGGAGGCATTGACCACTTTGTCGTCAAAACCCTCCTTCTTGAGCCGTTGTTCGAGCAACGATACCCATCCCAAGCGGGTATCCAGTCCGAAACCGGCGCTGATACTATCGCCAACGATCAGGACAGTACCCGCCGCTGCGTTCTGGGCCATGCACATCAAGGCCAGGCCAGCACTCAAAAACCACACACGCATCGTATTCTCCATGGGCGCAAGCATTCTCACCGCGAAGAACCTCAGCAAAGTGGTTCCCAGCGCGGAAGGTGAACTGACTATCCTGCACGAACTCAGCCTGGAACTGAACAAGGGCGACAGCCTGGCCATTGTTGGCGCGTCCGGTTCCGGCAAATCCACCCTCCTCGGCCTGCTCGCCGGCCTCGACCTGCCGAGCAGCGGCGAAGTTACCCTCGCCGGCCAGAGCCTGAGCAATCTCGATGAAGATCAGCGCGCGCGTATCCGTGCCGAGCACGTCGGTTTTGTCTTTCAGTCATTCCAGTTGCTCGACAGTCTCAACGCCCTGGAAAACGTCATGCTGCCGCTGGAACTCGATGGCCGCAAGGATGCCCGCGAGCGTGCGACTGAACTGTTACAACGTGTTGGCCTCGGTCAGCGCCTGACGCACTCGCCGCGCCAGCTCTCCGGTGGCGAACAGCAACGCGTGGCAATTGCCCGGGCGTTTGCAGCCGAGCCGGACGTGCTGTTCGCCGACGAACCCACCGGCAACCTCGACAGCCATACCGGCGAGCGCATCAGCGACTTGCTGTTCGAATTGAACAAGGAACGCGGCACCACCCTGGTGCTGGTGACCCACGACGAACGCCTGGCTCATCGCTGCCGGCGCCTGATCCGTCTTGAAGCCGGGCTGTTGGTCGCCCCTCTGGAGCCTTGATGGCACGCCTGCCGCTGTTGCGCCTGTTCAGTCTCGCCATTCGCCAATTGCTGCGCGATGCCCGCGCCGGAGAATTGCGGGTGTTGTTCTTCGCTTTGGTTGTCGCTGTAGCGGCAAGCACCGCCATCGGCTATTTCGGCGCCCGACTCAACGGCGCGATGACGCTGCGCGCGACCGAGTTTCTCGGCGCCGATCTGGTGCTCGAAGGCAGTTCTCCGGCCCGTGAGGAACAGATCAGGAGCGGCACCGACTTGCGCTTGAGTCATGCGCAGGTGGTGGAGTTTTCCAGCGTCATCGCCACCGACAACGGCATTCAGTTGTCGAGTATCAAAGCCGTCGACCGCGCCTACCCATTGCGCGGCGAACTCAAGAGTGCGCCAGCGCCTTTCGCCGCCGAAGAACCCGGTGGCGAACCACAACCCGGTGAAGCCTGGGTCGAAGCCCGCCTGCTGACGGCGCTGGATCTGAAGATCGGCGACAGCATCGATGTCGGCATGAAGACGTTGAAACTGACTCGCGTGCTGACTTATGAACCGGATCGTGCCGGCAACTTCTACAGCCTCACGCCCCGGGTGATGATCAACCTCGATGACCTTGCCGCCACTGGCGTGGTGCAGCCCGGCAGCCGGGTGAGCTACCGCGAGCTGTGGCGTGGCGAACCGCAGGCGCTGGAAACCTATCGACAATTGATCAAACCGGGACTGGCGGCGAACCAGCGAATTCAGGATGCGCGCGACGGCAATCGGCAAATTGGCGGGGCGCTGGGCAAAGCCGAACGTTACTTGAACATGGCCAGTCTGGTCGCCGTACTGCTGGCGGGTGTCGCCGTGGCGTTGTCGGCGAATCGTTTTGCCAGTCGACGTTTCGATGCCAGTGCCTTGCTGCGCTGCCTCGGTTTGTCACGCCGGGAAACCATGCTGCTGTTCAGTGTGCAACTGACCGTACTCGGGCTGCTGGCCGCACTCAGTGGTGCTTTGCTTGGCTGGCTGGCGCAACTGGGTTTGTTCGCGCTGCTGCATGACCTGCTGCCGAGCGATGTTCCACCCGGCGGCCTGTTTCCGGCGATTGCCGGGATCGGCACCGGACTGGTGGCCCTGGCAGGTTTCGCCCTGCCGCCGCTCGCCGCGCTGGGTCGGGTACCGCCGTTGCGCGTATTACGCCGGGACATGTTGCCGATCCCCCCGAGCACCTGGATGGTCTACGGCGCCGCATTGGGCGCGCTGGGTCTGATCATGTGGCGCTTGAGTCTTGATCTGCTGCTGACGTTTGCCCTGCTGGGTGGCGGTGTCGTGGCGGCGGTCATGCTCGGCGGACTGCTGCTGTTGCTGCTGAACAGTTTGCGTCGCCTGTTGGCCCGTGCCTCGCTGCCATGGCGCTTGGGTCTCGGCCAATTGTTGCGCCATCCGTTGGCGGCTGCCGGGCAATCACTGGCGTTTGGTTTGATTCTATTGTCGATGGCGTTGATCGCCCTGCTGCGCGGCGAATTGCTCGACACCTGGCAAAACCAGTTGCCGAAAAACGCGCCAAATTATTTCGCCCTGAACATCCTGCCAGCGGACAAACAGGCGTTCACCGATCATCTGGTCAATGTGTCGGCTCAGGCCGCGCCGCTGTACCCAGTCGTTCCCGGACGATTGATCAGCATCAACGGCGAACCGGTGCAGCAAATCGTCAGCAAGGATTCCGCTGGCGACCGTGCGGTTCAGCGCGATCTCAGCCTGACCTGGGCGGCTGATCTACCCGCCGGCAACAAACTGACTTCAGGCTCGTGGTGGACTGAACAGCCATCCGACGATGTCCCGGGCGTTTCGGTCGAAGGCAAAGTTGCCGAGAGCCTCAAGCTCAAACTCGGCGATCACATGGTGTTCAGTGTTGGCGGCGTCAATCGTGAAGCGAAGGTCACCAGCCTGCGGGACATCAACTGGGACAACTTCCAGCCTAACTTCTTCATGATCTTCCAGCCCGGCACCTTGAAGGATCTGCCGGCGACCTATCTGACCAGCTTCTATCTGGCGCCCGGTCACGATCAGCAGATTGTCGATCTGTCGCGGGCCTTCCCGGCGGTGACCATTCTTCAGGTCGAAGCCCTGCTCGAACAGCTGCGCAGCATCCTCGCTCAGGTCACTCTGGCGGTGGAATATGTGTTGTTGTTTGTCCTGGCGGCGGGGATGGCGGTGCTGTTTTCCGGATTGCAGGCAACGCTGGATGAGCGCATTCGCCAAGGCGCGCTGCTGCGGGCACTCGGGGCCGAACGCAAGTTGCTGGTCAAGGCTCGGCGCATCGAGTTCGGCCTGCTCGGCGCGGTCAGCGGCTTGCTTGCGGCGATCGGTTCGGAGATCGTGAGTCTGTTGTTGTATCGCTACGCCTTCGATCTGCCGTGGCATCCGCATCCGTGGCTGCTGGTGCTGCCACTGATTGGCGCGGCATTGATCGGTGGTGCCGGAGTGTTCGGCACGCGTCGGGCGCTCAACGCAAGTCCGCTGACAGTGTTGCGCGAGGGTTGATAGACTCCAGCCGTCTTAATCACAAGAAGTTGCCATGAGCCGTTATCGCCCTCCCCGCACCGCCGGTACCGCGCTGATCACCCCTGAAGGTGAAGCGCGGATGCGCGCCGAATTCCATGAGCTGTGGCATGTGCGCCGTCCGCAGGTAACGCAGTCGGTCAGCGAGGCGGCGGCTCAGGGTGATCGCTCGGAGAACGCCGAATACACCTACGGCAAGAAAATGCTGCGCGAGATCGACAGCCGCGTGCGCTTTCTGACCAAACGTCTGGAAGCGCTCAAGGTTGTCAGCGAAAAGCCCAGCGACCCGAACAAGGTGTACTTCGGCGCCTGGGTGACCATCGAGGACGAGGACGGCAAGCAATCGCGCTACCGCATCGTCGGCCCGGATGAGCTGGATCTGAAACTGGGCCTGATCAGTATTGACTCACCGCTGGCCCGCGCCCTGATCGGCAAGGCGCTGGACGCGGAAGTGCGGGTGCAGACGCCAACCGGCGAGCAGTGCGTGTACATCGTGGCGATCGAATACCCCTAAGCGCTGTCAGCGACGGGTGATCAAACCCTGCCGGGCGACACGCACCAGTTGCTTGATCATTTGCGCCGCGTCCTCTTGGCTCGGCGCCTGAATCACCGCCAGATCAAAACTGTCACTGGCGAAACGCGCCAGCGACTCGCCATCTTCAACGAACTGGATCAGGAATGCAGCCGGGCCGCCGCTACGGCGTGGCCAGCCATCGAGATAACGCAACAGCGTCGGCTGATGTTTGCCGCCAAGGAGGATTTTCGGGTTGCGCTGGGTGATATGTGCCGTGATCGGCGCGGGACGTGCTGGAGGGCGTAGTGCATTCATCGTGTCGTGTCTCTGCCTCAAAAGTCTGCATGGCAGGTGAGAGGCAACACCGAACCAGCGCTTTAGCGGTATTTCGAAGCCCTGTTCCGGCTTCTGACGGCAACTGTTGAAGTCACCTGGCGCCCCGCAAGTAGCTGTTTAAATCGGCGCATGGGCAACATCCTAGAGAACGTGACCGATCAGTGTCAAGAATCAGCCACAACAAAAAAGGCCCGCACAATGCGGGCCTTTTGCTTGAATCAGAGCGCTCAACCGGCGATGGCGCGATCCACCGAAAGCTTGCCGGCACCTTCGATCAGTACGGCGAGACTGCCACCGAGCAGGGCCAGAGCAAATTCGTAGCCGTTGTTGGCCATGAACAAGCCGTTGCTGATGTGCACAGTGAAGATTGCCACCAGCGACAGGAAGGTCAGGCCCAACGCCGCCGGGCGCACCAGCAGGCCGATGATCAAGGCCAGACCAGCGAAGAATTCGGTGCCGCCAGCCAGCGTAGCCATCACGTAGCCCGGGTGCAGGCCAATGCTGTCCATGTACTGTGCGGTGCCCGCCAGGCCGTATCCACCGAACAGACCGAAGAGTTTCTGTGAGCCGTGGGCGGCGAAGATCACGCCGACAGCAATGCGCAGAATAGTCAGACCGTAGCCAGCGCGGGTGAACAGTACTTTGTTGATCAGAGAGCTCATGGGGCATTCCTTGTTTTTGCGAGAAGTTGTGTGTTGGTTGGCCGCCATATTAATCAGTTAATTTCATGTTAAAAGCGCAAATATTCCGCTATAACAATCAAATTATTAGATCATTTGCGTGAGACAACTTTCTGTCCACCGGGCTCCAACGACTTCCGCTCCCGATCGAACGCCAAGTAATACTTGTTCACGCTATTAACATAGCTGACGGGCCCCATTCCCACCTGTTCCATGGCAATACGCTCGACCTGGAAGAACCACTGGTTGGGATTCAGTCCGCGTCGGCGGGCCTCGGCACGCATGCCCTGCACCCGCTCGGGGCCGATGTTGTAGGCCGCCAGGGTGAACGCCATGCGCTCGCGCTCATTGAGTTTTGGGCTGTTGAAGAATTTGCGACGGATCATCGCCAGGTACTTCGCTCCGGCCTGCACGTTGGCATCGAGATTCTGAATATTGTTGACGCCAACCCGTTGCGCAGCCGACGGGGTGATCTGCATCAGGCCGGTCGGGCCACTGCCGCTGCGAGCATTGGGTTGCAGCGCCGATTCCTTGAACGCCAGTGCGGCCAGGTTCAGCCAATCCATGCGCTGTGCATCGGCATGCTTTTGCAGGGTTGGCCGCAGTTTTTCCAGGCGCTGGCGATCGGCCTTGGCCAATGGATAGTGGACTTGATAGAGACGGCGGTAGATGCGCAGGAACGCCGCGTCTTCGTTCGCCGGTTTTTTGTAACCGGTGAGGAAGCGATCGATGCTCGCGCGCAGCATCGACGCATCGCGGCGCACGAACCAGTATTCCTCGCCCGGCTCGCTGATCATCAACTGTCGATCAAAGCGCAGTTTCGGCAGGATCTTGCCCCAGCGCTCGGCAATCGGTTGCTCGACGATGGTCAGGTGAAAGATTCCGCCCTGGACCATTTCCAGCACGTCTTCGACCGCCAGTGTCGGATCGACCCATTCGATCTTGATCGGCGCCAGTTTGTGCAAGGCGAGTTTCTGATTGAGTTGGCTGACCGCTTCGCCCGCCGCACTGCCGGTGGGCAACGCGAGGGTTTTCCCGGAGAGTTGCTCGACCTTTGTGTAGCGCCGCTCGCCCTTGATGCCAACCAGCACCAGCGGCACGTTGCTGGCGATCGGCTCACTGCTGGCCACCGCGTGCCCCGGTTGCAGATCAAGCAATTCACCCGGCGCGACCAGATCGCCTTCGCCGCGCTGCAATGCGCCGAGCAATTGATCCTTGGCTTTGGGAATGATCTTGAGGGTGATTTCCTGACCGTCACGGGCGTGGCCGTTGAGGTATTGCTCGAAGGCGCGCAGGCGATGGTATTCAATACCGATGGACTGGCCCTGGACTTCGCCGGAGCTGTTGCGGCTCTGGTTGACCAGCACCCGCAGCACACGACTGCTGCGAATCTCCGACAGATCGCGGACTTTCGCTGCGGGCACGGCTTGCAGCGGCCCGGGCAGGCGCGCAACCGCCGTCATCGGCAGCAGCAACGAACCACACAACAGCAACAAAACCGAGGGACGAACCATCCACTCTCCGGAAAGAATACGGGGCGATTTCACCGCTGAACGGTCGAAAATCACCGACGAAAACAGAGCGCCTGAGCGCTGACAAAGTGCGAGAGACTGGCACAGTGATGGCAGTTTTGCCAAACCGGGCTGCGTCGCGGCATCAAAAGACAGCTATAACTCGTTGTAGTTCTTGGCTTTTCTTATGAATCTACAGCTCTGGTATGCTTTCCGGCCTTCGGCCCGAGGTAGCAACCATGCAACTCATCGATATCGGCGTCAACCTGACCAACCCAAGTTTCGCCGACAAACACCAGGCCGTACTCGACCGTGCCTATGCTGCCGGGGTCTGCCAATTGGTGCTGACCGGCACCAGCGTCGAGGGTAGCGAGCAGGCACTGGAGCTGTGCCAGCAACTCGATGACAGCGGGCAACGATTGTTCGCCACCGCCGGGATTCACCCGCATTCGGCCAGTGACTGGAACGCTGACAGCGCCAGACAACTGCGCAGTTTGCTCAAGGAAAGCAACGTGGTTGCAGTGGGTGAATGCGGACTGGATTTCAACCGTGATTTTTCGCCGCGCCCGCAGCAGGAAAAAGTCCTCGAAGAACATCTGGCGCTGGCCGTCGAACTGCAACTGCCGGTGTTCCTGCATGAACGTGATGCCAGTCAGCGCCTGCTGGAAATCCTCAAAGACTTCCGCGATCAGCTGCCTGCCGCCGTGGTGCATTGCTTCACTGGCGAGCAAAAGGCGCTGTTCAGCTACCTCGATCTGGACCTGCATATCGGCATCACCGGCTGGATCTGCGATGAGCGCCGGGGCACGCACTTGCATCCGCTGGTCAAGGAGATCAAGCGCGGACGGCTGATGCTGGAAAGTGATGCGCCGTACCTGTTGCCGCGCACCTTGCGCCCGAAGCCGAAGAATGGTCGCAATGAGCCGGCGTATCTGACTGAAGTGCTGCGCGAGGTGGCGTTGCATCGGGGCGAAACCGAGGAAGATCTGGCGGCACATACCACCGCGTGTGCCCGGGCATTCTTCAAACTCCCCAGTCTCTCCTGACGCATCAAATCTCAAATGTGGGAGCGAGCCTGCTCGCGAAAGCGGTGAATCATATAAGTAAATGGCGACTGACATCCCATTCGCGAGCAGGCTCGCTCCCACAGATGATTTGCAGTGTCGCCTGTTGACCCATATCAAGATCTGCAGACCTGCATAGCGGCACAATACTGGCACCTTGCCAAAACTGTTTCCGCTATCAGAGAAGACCTCCATGGGTGCCTGGCTTAGCAATATCTCGCTGAAATACAAATTCTGGGCGGTCAACGCGGTCGCCTTCGTCACCACTCTGCTGCTGGTGCTGTACGCCGTGCAGCTTGAGCAGCAGGCCCGCAGCCATGCCGCGCGGGCGTCCGCTCAGGCTCAGGCACAATTGCTCAAGGGCTGGCCGGTCGGGCAAGCCTTGCCCAAGGCCGATCAGGTGCTGACCTTCAAACGTGGCGAAGCGCCGCGCCTCAACGATCAACCGCTGCTGGAGATCACCGACAACCACGGCTGGAACGAGATCAATCACATGCCGCTGTTCGGCGATAACCCGTTGATGGGCGCCGAAGTGTTCAGCCGCGCCGATGGCCAACAAGTCGCGGTGATCGCCTATGGCCCAAGCCTGACGCAGGTATTCAGCGAGCGCTTCGCCAACTACGCGGTGGCCGTGCTCATCCTGATGCTGGCGATGCTCGGCGCTTCGCAACTGTTGATCCGTTTCCTGCTCAGCCAGCTCAACACCTTGAAAGACGTGATGCTGCATGTCGAAAAAAGCGGCGACCTTTCCGCCCGGGTGCCGCTGGCCTGCAAAGATGAAGTCGGGCAGATGGCCAATGCATTCAACGCGATGCAGGCCGGTTATCAACGCGTGGTGACCACCGTCGCCAACACCGCGCGGCAACTGGATGTTGGTGCCGCGCGCCTGGCATTGAGCATGAACGAAGTGCGTCACGGCATGCTCGGCCAGCAAAGCGAAACCGATCAGGCCGCCACGGCGATCAACGAAATGACCGCCACGGTTTATCACATTGCTCAACACGCCGGCGCCACTCGTGATTTGTCGCAGACCGCCGACGGCCTGGCCGGCAGCGGCCAGCAAGTGGTGGCACGGGTGCAGCATTCGATTGCCGGGTTATCAAGCGGTGTGCAGCAGACCGCCGAGATGATCCAGCGTCTGGCCGAGGACAGCCAGAAGATCAACGGCGTGGTCAGCGTGATCCACAGCATCGCCGAACAGACCAATCTGCTCGCGCTCAACGCCGCCATTGAAGCGGCTCGGGCCGGCGAGATGGGCCGTGGTTTTGCGGTGGTTGCCGATGAAGTGCGCAACCTCGCCAAGCGCGTACAGACCTCCACCGATGAGATCACCACTATGGTTTCGGCGTTGCAGGCCGGCACGCGCGATGCGGTGGATTTCATGCAGGAGAGTTCGTACAAGGCTGACGACTGCGTGCAGCAGGCGCAAGAGGCTGGCGAGGCCCTCGCGGAGATCACCGGAGCGGTGGCGCAGATGCGTGAGAGCAACACGCAGATTGCGGTGGCGGCAGAGCAGCAGAGTCAGGTGGCCGAAGAGATGAATCGTGCGGTGGTGAGCATTCGCGATGTGACCGAGAACACCGTGCAGCAGACGGTGGATTCGGCGACGACCAGTAATGAGCTGGCGACGTTGGCCGGGGAACTCAGCAAGGCCATTGGACAGTTGAAACTCTGAAGGCCCTATCGCGGGCAAGCCCGCTCCCACAGGATCACTGGTGTGCACAAAATCTGTGTTCGCTGGAGATCCCTGTGGGAGCGGGCTTGCCCGCGATGGCGTCAACCCAGACACCATCGAATCCGGCCATTGTGCCTATCACTTCAATAGCCAAGCTTGATTCGCCGCCCTCCCCGCCCCGGCCTATTCTTCAACCCATGAGTTCAACATGGATCGAGGAGTAATCAACATGGGCAAACGTCACCCCAACCTTCCCGCGTGGCAATGGCGCGCATACCCGAACAATCATCAGCATCCGACCAATCTGGTGCTGCACCTGATTGCCGTGCCGTTGTTCATCGTTGCGTTTCTGTTGATCGTGTCCGGGGTATTCAGCCTGAGCCTGGCCAGTGTGGCTATCGGCGTGATCGGCATTGTCGCGGCGCTGGCTCTCCAGCGTCACGGTCACAGCCTGGAGGCGCAAGCCTCCGAGCCGTTCAGTGATCGCAAAGATGCGGTATCACGTCTGCTGGTCGAACAGTTTCTGACTTTTCCGCGCTTCTTCCTCAGCGGCGGCTGGTGGCGCGCCTGGCGTGAGCGTCACCGTCGGCATTGATTCAGGCAAAGATCGTCACGGTCTGGCGACTCATCGCAATCAACTGCCCTTGCGCACTCCACAGCTTGGCGGCCACATGGCCGTAACCGTCGGCGGCGTATTCGATGTCGGCGAGGTATTTGCACCAGTCCAGCGTGCTCAGATCCTGTAACGGCTGAACAAATTCAATGGTCCAGGTCAACGTGCTGCCCGGTGCAGGCTTCTTCAGATACGGCAGCAGCGCAGGTGGCCATGCATCGACCAGCGCCAGCAAATGCGCCTCACTGACCGGCTCTTCTCGCACATCCCCGCGCAACCGTACCCAGCCGCCCATCAGCCGCGATGGATTGCCGGTGAACGGCATGCCGCCGACATTCCAGCGCATGGCCAGATGGCGCATGAACTCAGGCGTCACGCCTTTGATATAGGGCAATTCCGGGCACTCGTCCCAGTGTTTCATTTCGGCCGCCGGATAGGCTTCAACCGCGACCTCTGAAGGCCGCGATGCACCGAAGCTGCCTTGCACGATCGTGACCACCCGACCGTTCTGCATGGCGCGCCCCAGCACCTGGCTGACCGCTTTGCCTTCACGCAGTACATCAACCTCGAAGCTCACCGGGACTTCAGGCTCGACCGGCCCGACAAAGGTGATCGCCAGGGAACGCACCGGGCGATCCGCCGGCACTCGCGCACGCATGGCTTCGTATTGCAGCGCGGCGACCAGACCACCAAAACTGGCGCGGCCCTGACCCCATTCAGCGGGAATGGTCAGTTGCGGATGACGGCGGACCGCGTCGAGCAGATCACAAAAGCGCATGGCAACCTCGGAAAGCGAAAAGTGAATGCGGGGATCTTAACCAGCCCGGCAGAGCACCGCAGCGTCTATTCCGGTCAAATGCGCTGACAGAAAGGCCTTCAACCAATATCAGTCACACTGAAATCCCTTGCAGGAGTGAGCCTGCTCGCGATAGCGGTCTGACAGCCAACTCAGTTGTTGAATGTCAGACCGCTATCGCGAGCAGGCTCACTCCTACAGGTTTTTTGGGTTGATTGAGGATTATTTGAAGCAGGTTGAGCTGAGCTTTTCGAGCACGCGATCGGCTTTGGCTTCGGCCTTGATCATGGTCGACCGCCACGTCGCGACACAGGGCTGCAAGTCCGCCTCCTGCTCGGCCTTCGCCAGCCACTGCCAGCAATCGTGCCAATCGCCCAAGGCGCCTTGCGCCGCCTTCAGACGCTCCAGCGCCGGTTCCGGCAAGCGATCCAGCTCGGGATAGGCTTCGATGCCATAGCGCACGCGCTTGATCAGCAGGCGCAGACGATGGCGGTCATGGGCCGGATCGTGCAGCGCTTCGTCGAGTTTTTTCCACTGTTTGCCAAGGCGTTTTTCGATGCGTTTATCCAGGCCCTTGAGCAAGCCTTGGCGCTGGGAGGCGCGCAAGAAACGCGGAAACGCGTCGAGCATCATCAACAGCGAAGCCACCTCGTGACTCGCCGCCAGCGCCGGATAGGCCTCGGCCATTTGCACCAGACGCCGTTGCGCAGCTTCAGGCTGATCGTGCTTGAGCAGATACGCCGCGAGCACTTCGCGATCACGCCACGGCGTGGTCAATTGGCCAACCGCCGAGGCGGCGGCTTCCAGTTGCTCGACACCCGGCAGACCACGCAACGGCCGCAACAGGCTGCGCAAGCGCCGTACCGTGGTGCGCAGATCGTGCAGCGCTTCGGGGTCGGTACGTGCGGTCAATCGCGCCTGACAGGCCAGCAGCCGCACTTCGAGGCTCAGGACATGGGCCACCAGACGATCAA
This sequence comes from Pseudomonas sp. NPDC087598, assembly GCF_044743525.1. Classification (NCBI taxonomy): domain Bacteria; kingdom Pseudomonadati; phylum Pseudomonadota; class Gammaproteobacteria; order Pseudomonadales; family Pseudomonadaceae; genus Pseudomonas; species Pseudomonas sp. NPDC087598. The sequence continues at coordinate 13,901 of NZ_JBIUWQ010000047.1, forward strand.
CCAATGCAGACATCACTTGCTCCTGATTCAAATGGCTTTGGGGATGAGTCTGCCGTTGTGTCACAGCCGCATCCTTGCGCTACGTCAGCAGCTTAGCGCCCGGCGCGGGATTCGCGAATGTAGAAACGCGCCTTCTCGGCCTTGTTGCTGCACCCTTCGAAACCTTCGAATTGCTGTTGGGTCTTGGCGGCCGTCAGCAACGACAGGGCCTTGGAATAGCTGACCGTACCGGCAAAACCTTCGGCCTTGGCCAGATCCAGCTCATGCCACGCCGCGTCGAGCTGGCTGCCGCAGCTGTCGCGGTAAGCAGTTTTACCGGCGCAACCGGCCAATGCCAGAGCCATCAACGGCACACAGATCCAGGCTTTCATCACTCACACCTCAAATTAGGTCAACAGTCGTGCAGGTAAGACGGTTTGCCGGCGAAAAAGTGCCTTGCCCCGACGTGTTTCTGCGCTGGCGAAAAGGATAGCGCCGAAGGGGCAGGCAGTTGCGAAAAAACGACGTCAGCGGCGCACTGAACGACTTTGGCGATTGAGCCTGCCCTTCGATGGGTGCATTGTGAAACCTTGTCGGGAGGAAGTTTGATGAAAAAACGTGTCGCACTGGTGCTGGGCTCCGGAGGCGCTCGGGGCTATGCCCATATCGGGGTCATTGAAGAGATCGAGAAACGCGGTTACGAAATCGCCTGTATTGCCGGTTGTTCGATGGGCGCGGTGGTCGGCGGGATCTATGCTGCCGGCAAGCTCGACGAGTACCGCAACTGGATCGAAAGTCTGGATTACCTGGATGTGCTGCGGCTGGTGGACGTGAGCTTCCGTCTCGGCGCCATTCGCGGTGAAAAGGTCTTCGGCCAGATCCGCAAGATCGTCGGCGAGATCAACATCGAAGACTTGCGCATCCCTTACACCGCCGTCGCTGCCGACCTCACCAACCAGCAGGAGATCTGGTTTCAGGAAGGTTGTCTGCATCAGGCCATGCGCGCCTCGGCGGCGATTCCCAGTCTGTTCACCCCGGTCATGCAGGGCAATCGGATGTTGGTCGACGGCGGCATTCTCAACCCGCTGCCGATCGTGCCGGTGGTGTCCAGTCACTGCGACTTGATCATTGCGGTCAATCTCAACTCGACCAACCAGCGCCATTACAAGTTGCCGGTGATTCAACGTCCTGCGGCGTTTCGCTCGAGGTTCGACAGCCTGATCAGTTCGCTGGGGTCGAAGATGCCGTTCCGCCGCAAGCAGGCCGAACAATTGTTGATGCTGGAACAGGAAGCTTTGCGTGCCGAAGCGGCGGATATCAATCCGTGGCTCGAAGGCGCCGAGCCCGAAGCCCAACAGCCCGCCGCCGCTCCCGAGCGTGAAGGCGCGCCAAAGTCCGCCACCGGTTCATTCATCATCGATAACGTCGGGCCGGCGTCGTTGCTGGACTTGATCAACCAGAGTTTCGAGGTGATGCAGACGTCGCTGGCGCAGTACAAGATCGCCGGGTATCCACCGGACATTCTGATCAATGTGCCGAAGCGCGTGTGTCGGTTTTTCGAGTTTTACAAGGCGCCGGAGTTGATCGCGCTAGGTCGCGAGATTGCCCGGGATACGCTGGATCGCTATGACAGTGAACAGGGCTGAAATCCCGGCAGCCTGTGAGGGCCTCTTCGCGAGCAGGCTCGCTCCCACATTTGAAATGCATTCCCCTGTGGGAGCGAGCCTGCTCGCGAAAGGGACTGAGCAGACTCGATAAAAACTACAGGCTGTTATCACTCAATAGTCGATAGCCGACCCCCGCCTCCGTCACGATAAATCGTGGCTGCGTCGGATCATCCGCCAGTTTCTGGCGCAAATGCCCGACCACAATCCGCAGATAATGACTGTCCTCAGTATGCGTCGGGCCCCAGATATCCTTGAGCAATTGCTGCTGCGTGATCACCCGCCCCGGATGCCGCGCCAGTTGCGCCAGCACGGCATATTCCTTGCGAGTCAGCGCCACTTCGGCGCCGTCCAGCAGGACGCGCCGATACGCCAGATCCACCGTCAGCGGGCCGAAATTCAGCGCCGCTTGCTGTGCCTCGCCCGCCGGCGCCTGACGTAACAATGCGCGCACCCGGGCAAGAAATTCCTGAATGCCGAACGGCTTGGTCACGTAGTCATTGGCGCCGCCATCCAGCGCCTGGACTTTCTGCCCTTCGCTGGCGCGCACCGACAGCACCAGCACGGGCGCCGTGGCCCACTCGCGGAACTCGCGCAGCACTTGCTGGCCGTCCATGTCCGGCAGGCCCAGGTCGAGCACCAGCAAGTCCGGTTTGTTCAGCGCCGCCTGCGCCAAACCCTCGGCGCCGGTGCCGGCCTCGAGCACTTTGTAGCCTTGTGAGGCGAGGCTGATGCGCAGGAATTTGCGGATCTGCGGTTCGTCGTCGATGACCAAAATGGTCGCAGTCTGGCTCATGAATTCACATCAACAGAAAAGATTGGCAAGAGAGTAGCGCAGTCGCAATCAGGCTTCATCGTCCATCCCCGGTTGCGTCTGCAACGGCAGATGCAGGGTGATGCAGGTGCCGCGCCCGTCGATGCCGTCGGCAACACTGATTCGTCCGCCGTGCGCGCCGACCATGCCCTGACAGATCGCCAGGCCCAGACCCGTGCCCTGGCCACCGCGATCCCCACGCGCAGCGGTGTAGAACATGTCGAAAATCTTCGCTCGCTCATCTTCGGGAATGCCCGGTCCTTCATCGCTGACCGAGAAAAAAATCTCATCGTCATTGGCCCCGGCGCTCAGCTGCAAACGACCATGGCTTGGCGAGAAACGCGCAGCGTTTTCCAGCACATTGACCAGCGCCTGTTCGATCAGCGCGGCATGCACGAACAGCAGCGGCAATTCGGCCGGCACCTCGGTGCTGACCTGCAACGGCGCGAGCACCGCGCGCAGGCGATTGAGCGAACTGCCGACAATGTCGGCGGGCGACACCCAGTCCCGCGCCAGCTTCAGTGCACCGTGGCCGAGGCGCGTCATGTCGAGCAGATTCTGAATGTAGCGGTCAAGGCGTTCGGCTTCATCGCGGGTGCCTTCGAGCAGTTCGCGACGATCCTCCAAAGGAATCGCTTCGCCGAGGGCCAACAGGCTGTCGATGCTGCCGCGCATGGACGTCAGTGGTGTGCGCAAATCGTGGGACACCGAGGCCAGCAAGGCGCTGCGTAGTTGCTCGGTTTCACCGTGCAGGCGCGCCGCTTCCAGATCATCCGCCAGTTGCGCCCGAGCCAGAGCTTGCGCCAATGGCTGACTGAGCGCGGTGAGCAAACGGCGACGCTGGCCACTCAAGGTCTGACCTTCCTTGGCGCCGACACCGAGCAAGGCCAACGGCCCGTCCTCGACGGAAAGCGGCCACCACCACCAACGACCGAACGGCAAGGTGCCGGTGCCCATGCCGGCCGGTTGATCGTGCTGCCAGGCCCAGTCGGCGGCAGCGCGTTCGGCTTCGGTGAATTCCAGCGGCCCGCCGGTTTCGACTTTCCAGCCGCCCTGGCCGTCGCGATTGAGCAGGCACAGTTGCAGATCGCTCCAGCCATTGAGATGCTGCGCAGCGGCGCTGACCACGGCCTGGCGGTCGGTGGCGGCGGTGAGTTTGCGCGACAGATCGAGCAGCTCGGTGGTCTCTTCCTGGGTGTCGCGCAACGCCTGTAATTGCCGGCGCTGACGTGCCGCGAGATTACCGGTGAGCGCCGCCATCAACAGGAAAAACAGCAAGGTCAGTACGTCTTCTTCGCGCTGGATGCTGAAGGAAAAATTCGGCGGGATGAACAGAAAGTCGTAGGTCAGAAACGACAACGCCGCACAGGCCAGCGCCGGGCCAAGGCTACTGCGCACCGCCACCAGCAACACCGCCGCGAGGAACACCAGCGAGATGTTCGGCAGCGGCAACACGCTCGACACCGCCCACGCCAGCGCACTGGCCAACACCGTGGCGACCAGCGCCAGCGCATAGTCGAACCACACCAGAGTCGGCGCTGATCGAGGGCGTGGTTGATGCTGTTCGTGATCGCTGTCGAGGACGTTGATTTCCAGACCATGAGCCTGACGCAGCAAGCGTGCAGCCAAGCCACCACCGAACAAGCGACGGCGCAGACGCGGCCGCGACTGGCCGACCAGCACCAGACTCGCCCGGCGTTCAGCGGCATGCTGGATCAAGGTTTTCGCCACTTCACCGGCACGCAGCAACACCACTTCGCCGCCGAGGCGCTCGGCCAGTTGCTGGGCACTTTGCAGGCGCAGACGCGATTGCTCGTCACGCACCGTGCCGTTGTCGACGTGCACCAGACTCCACGGCAAATGCCGACGCTGGGCGACCCGGCTGGCGTGACGCACAAGGCGTTCGGCCTGGGCATCGCCATCGACGCCGACCAGCAAACGTCCGCGCACCGCAGGCGCGGCCTGACCGAGTTGGCGATAGCCCTGAGCGAGATCATTATCGACCTGCGCGGCAGCGGTTTGCATCGCCAGTTCGCGCAACGCGGTGAGGTTGGTCTGGGTAAAAAACGCATCGATTGCGGCGCGGGCCTGCTCCGGCACATAGACCTTGCCTTCGCGCAGTCGCTCAAGCAATTCACGCGGCGGCAAGTCGATCAGCAGCAGTTCGTAAGCTTCCTGCAGCACCCAGTCGGGCAGGGTTTCACGCACCTGCACGCCGGTGATGCCGCGCACCTGATCGTTGAGGCTTTCGAGGTGCTGGACGTTGACCGTGGTGAACACGTCGATGCCTGCGGCGAGCAGCTCCTGAATGTCCTGCCAGCGTTTGGTGTGACGGCTGCCGGGGGCATTGCTGTGCGCCAGTTCATCGACCAGCACTAGTTTCGGTTTGGCGGCGAGGAGGCCGTCGAGGTCCATTTCTTCGAGCATCACGCCACGGTATTCCGAGCGCACCAACGGTTGCTGCGGCAAGCCGCCGAGCAGCGCTTCAGTTTCGGCGCGGCCGTGGGTCTCGACGACCCCGGCGATGACTTTTACGCCTTGGCGCAGTTGGGTGTGGGCGGCCTGGAGCATGGCGTAGGTCTTGCCGACGCCGGGCGCGGCGCCGAGAAAAACCTTGAGCCGGCCACGGCCGTCGCGGGGCAGGTCAGCTAACAGTGCGTCGGCGCGGCCGGAGTCGCTCATGCTTGATGCTCTCTCTTCCTGATGGTTATGCAGTGTTCTGGCGGCCCTCTTCGCGAGCAGGCTCGCTCCCACAAGGAGTATGCATTTCCTTGTGGGAGCGAGCCTGCTCGCGAATGGTCGCGGCGACGATTCAGAGCTCTTCCAGTGCCATGTTCAGCTCAAGCACATTCACCACCGGCGGCCCTACCAGCGGCTGTTCGATGTGCGCATCGAGCAGTTGCTGCAAGGTCGACACCGGCAGATTACGCGCTGCCGCGACACGCGCCAGTTGATAGGCAATTGCCGCTGGAGGCAAGTGCGGATCGAGGCCGCTGCCCGAGGTGGTCAACAGCGCCAATGGCACTGGACCTTGCCCGGGAACCTGCAGTTTTTTGGCGTCGTCGATCACCCGTGTGGCCAGTGCCGGATTACTTGGTGCGAGGTTGCTCGCGCTGCTGGAAACGGTAGCAAACGCGCCGGCCGATGGCCGTGGATGGAACCAGGCATCGCCGACAAAATCCTGGGCGATCAGGGATGAGCCGCGGACCTTGCCATCGGCATCGTGAACCAGACTGCCATTGGCCTGTTCGGGGAATGCGACTTGCGCGACGCCGGTGACCACCAGTGGATAGGCAAAGCCGGTGACCAGGGTCATCAGCACCAGCAGGCTCAGGGCCGGACGTATCATTGTGGACATTTCAAAATCCTCGAATTCGTTGGGCAAACTTTGGTGGAGTGTCAGGGAGATCTTTTCCCCCTCACCCCAGCCCTCTCCCCCAAGGGCGCGAGGGGGAAAGGGAGCCGATCGTAGTGCTTCTCAAGACCGGAGTTCAGCTCGGTATCTCAGGTCGATGCACCTCTGATAAACCACTCGGTCAGTCCCCTCTCCCTACGGGCGGTCCGACGTTTCGGGAGGGTTAGGGTGAGGGGCTCTTTTCAGCCTCAAACCAGATGCAACGCCGTGAGCAGCATGTCGATGGCCTTGATCCCCACAAACGGCACCAGAATCCCGCCCAGTCCGTAGATCAGCAGATTGCGTCGCAACAACGCCGCCGCACTCGCCGCTTGCACTCGCACACCACGCAGGGCCAGCGGAATCAACACGACAATGATCAGCGCGTTGAAGACGATGGCCGAGAGAATCGCGCTCTGCGGACTGGTCAGGTGCATGATGTTCAGCACACCCAGTTGCGGGTAGATCGAGGCGAACAACGCCGGCAGGATCGCGAAGTATTTGGCGATGTCATTGGCGATGGAAAAGGTCGTCAACGCACCGCGAGTCACCAGCAATTCCTTGCCGATCTGCACCACGTCCAACAGCTTGGTCGGGTCGCTGTCGAGGTCGACCATGTTGGCCGCTTCGCGTGCCGCTTGCGTACCGTCGTTCATCGCCATGCCGACGTCAGCCTGAGCTAGCGCCGGGGCATCGTTGGCGCCGTCGCCGCACATCGCGACCAGGCGACCGTCGTTCTGTTCGTGACGAATACGCGCGAGTTTTTTCTCCGGGGTCGCTTCGGCGAGGACGTCATCGACGCCAGCCTCGGCAGCAATCGCAGCGGCGGTCAGCGGGTTGTCGCCAGTGACCATCACCGTGCGAATCCCCAGCTTGCGCAACTCGGCAAAACGCTCGCGGATACCTGGCTTGACCACGTCCTTGAGATGGATCGCGCCGAGCAATTTACCGTCAGCACAGACCAGCAACGGCGTGCCGCCACTCTGGGCGATCTTGTCGATTTCCCGCGACAGCGCCGGGGCCAGGTCAGCGCGTTTCTGACCGAGGAAACTCAGCAGCGAATCCACCGCGCCCTTGCGATACACGCGGCCCTGATAGTCGACACCGGACAAACGGGTTTCCGCACTGAACGGCACAGCGGTCAGGGTTTCCGGCGACGGTTCCGGCTGCGGATGCAGGCCGCGCAGATACTCGACGATGGATTTACCTTCGGCCGTTTCATCCGCCAGCGAGGCGAACAGCGCGCCCTCGGCCAGATCACGACCACTGACACCCGGCGCGGCGTACACCGCGCTGCAACGACGGTTGCCGAAAGTGATGGTGCCGGTCTTGTCCAGCAACAGCACATGCACGTCACCCGCCGCTTCCACCGCACGCCCGGATTTGGCGATCACGTTCAGGCGCACCAGGCGATCCATCCCGGCGATACCAATCGCCGACAGCAAGCCACCGATGGTGGTCGGAATCAGCGTAACCAGCAGCGCCACAAGGAACACCAGCGGCAGGCTGCCATTGGCGAAGTGGGCGAACGGTTGCAGGGTCACCACCACCAGCAGGAAGATCAGGGTCAGGCCGATCAGTAGGATGTCGAGCGCGACTTCGTTCGGGGTTTTCTGGCGTTTGGCGCCTTCGACCAAAGCGATCATGCGGTCGAGGGTCGATTCACCGGGGTTGGCGGTGATCGTTATCAGCAACCAGTCGGACACCAATCGAGTATTGCCGGTGACCGCCGAACGGTCGCCGCCCGACTCACGAATTACCGGCGCCGATTCACCGGTGATCGCCGCTTCGTTGACCGCCGCGATGCCTTCGATGACTTCGCCGTCACCGGGGATCATCTCCCCCGCTTCGACGCGCACCACATCACCTTTGCGCAGACTCGCCGCCGGCACCACTTGAAAGCTGCCGTTGGCCAGTTTGCGCCGGGCGCTGAGGCCTTCGCTGCCAGCCTTGAGGCTGTCGGCGCGGGCCTTGCCGCGACCTTCGGCCAAGGCTTCGGCGAAGTTGGCGAACAACACCGTGAACCACAGCCACAGGGCAATTTGCGCGGCGACGAAAGTCGGCACGACGTTGTCCGGAATGAAGCACAACACGGTGGTGAAAATCGCAGTCAGTTCGACCACCAGCATCACTGGCGAACGCACCAGTTGCCGAGGGTCGAGCTTGACGAACGCTTGCACCAGCGCCGGGCGCCACAGGGCCGAGATCGCGGTTTTCGGTGCTTCTGCCGACTTGGCCGGCACCGCAGGTTTTGATGCAGGAACGTGCATATTCATGATGGATTCCTTAGAAGCCCATGCTCAGATGTTCAGCGATTGGGCCCAACGCCAGGGTCGGCAGAAAGGTCAGGCCGCCCACCAGCAAAATGGTCACGGTCAACAGGGTTACGAACAGCGGGCCGTGGGTCGGGAAGCTGTTCTGGCCGATCGGTGCGGTTTTCTTCATTGCCAGGCTACCGGCCAGTGCCAACACCGGGAGGATGTAACCGAAGCGCCCGATCAGCATGCCCAGACCGAGCATCAGGTTATGGAACGGTGTATTCGCACTCAGGCCGCCGAACGCCGAACCGTTGTTGGCACTGGCCGAGGTGTAGGCGTAGAGCAATTGGCTGAAACCGTGCGGGCCGGGGTTGCTGATGGTTGCCGCAGGGCCGGGCAACGTCGCGGCAATCGCGCCGAGCACCAGCACGCCAACCGGCATCACCAGCAAGGTAACGACCAGCAGTTGTACTTCCCGAGCCTGCAGTTTCTTGCCGAGATATTCCGGTGTGCGGCCGATCATCAGGCCGGCGAGGAACACCGCGATCAGCACGTTGAGCAACATGCCGTAGAGCCCGGCACCGACGCCGCCGAAGATCACTTCGCCGACCATCATGTTGACCAGCGCGACCATGCCGCTGAGCGGGTTGAGGCTGTCATGCATGCCGTTGACGGAGCCGTTCGACGCCGCTGTGGTGGTCACCGACCAGAGCACCGTCGCGGTGGTGCCGAAGCGGGCTTCCTTGCCTTCCAGTGGCGCGGTCTGTTCAACAGCGGCGTTGTTCAGGGTTGGATTCGGTTGATACTCGGCCCACAGCGAGGTTGCGCCGCCGATCAGGAACAGCGCGAGCATGCAGGCGATAATCGCGCGGCTCTGACGCAGGTCCTTGACGTAATGGCCGAAGGTGAACACCAGCGCCACCGGGATCAGAATGATCGAGCCGACTTCGAACAGGTTGCTCCACGCGGTCGGGTTCTCGAACGGGTGCGCCGAGTTGACGCCGAAGAAGCCGCCACCGTTGGTGCCCAGTTGCTTGATCGCAATCTGGCTGGCCGCAGGACCGAGCGGGATCACTTGATCAACGCCCTGCATCGTCACGGCATTGACGTATTGCGCGAAAGTTTGCGGCACGCCCTGCCAGACCAGATACAGCGCCAGCAACAGGCACAGCGGCAGCAAACCGTAGAGGGTGGCACGGGTCATGTCGACCCAGAAGTTGCCGAGGGTTTTCGTCGACTTGCGACCGATACCACGGCACAGCGCAACCAGCACAGCCAGGCCAGTCGCGGCGCTGACGAAGTTCTGCACAGTGAGGCCGACCATCTGGCTCAGGTAGCTGAGGGTCGCTTCGCCGCTGTAGGACTGCCAGTTGGTGTTGGTCATGAAACTGACGGCGGTGTTGAACGCTTGTGTCCACTCCTGACCCGGCAGGTTTTGCGGGTTGAGCGGCAAGTGATCCTGGAACAACAGGATCGCAAACAACAGCAGAAAACCGGCAAGGTTGAACGCCAGCAGCGCCAGCGTGTATTTCTGCCAGCTCTGTTCAGCCTGCGGATCAACCCCGGCAATGCGATAACAGCCGCGCTCGACCGGACCGAGAATCGGCGTCAGCCAGGTGCGCTGACCTTCCATCACTTTGTAGTAAAAGCGCCCGAGGAACGGCGCCGGCAGCAAGACCACCGCGAAAAACGCGAGGATCAGCCAATAGTCATAACTGTGCATAGCCGCTCCTAGTTCCGGTCCGCGCGCAACAGCGCAACCAACAGATAAATGAACAGCCCCACTGCCAGCAGCAGGGACACCCCGTCCAGAACGCTCATGGAAGATCTCCGTGTTACGGCGTATTGCCGTGTGTGCAGGCATTGTCGGAAAGGAGGCTGTAAAGGAACGAGACCGAGGGGTGCGGCGGGGCATAAAGAAAGCGTAAAGAGTGGGTTTATGCGTTCGTTACAGCGCTGTTTTGCGCCGACGGGGCGGACCTCATCGCGGGCAAGCCCGGCTCCCACAGGTTCTGCGGTGAAAGCAAATTCTGCGGTCAGCACAAAACCCTGTGGGAGCGGGCTTGCCCGCGATGACGGCAGCACAGACAACATCGCACTCAACTGGCGCACAGAAATGTGCTGGTTAGGCGGCGAACATCCCCGATACGACAGCTTTCAGCGCATTACGACCTGATATTCCGGAATGGCACGCCCACTGCACACAACCTCCCCCGAGCTTTCCAAACCTTCAGGGAGCAAACACATGAACACACAACTCAAACCCACCCTTGGCACATTGCACCTGTGGGGCATTGCGGTCGGGCTGGTGATTTCCGGGGAATATTTCGGCTGGAGTTATGGCTGGGGTGTGGCCGGGACGCTGGGCTTTCTGGTGACTTCGTTCATGGTCGCCACCATGTACACCTGCTTCATTTTCAGCTTCACCGAACTGACCACCGCGATTCCTCACGCGGGCGGGCCGTTCGCTTACAGTCGCCGAGCATTTGGTGAGAAAGGTGGATTGATCGCCGGGCTGGCGACGCTGATCGAATTCGTTTTCGCGCCGCCAGCCATTGCGCTGGCTATCGGCGCTTACCTGAATGTGCAATTCCCTGCGCTCGACCCGAAACACGCGGCGGTCGGCGCCTACATCGTGTTCATGGGCTTGAACATCCTTGGCGTGAAACTGGCGGCAACGTTCGAACTCATCGTTTGCGTACTGGCGGTCGCTGAATTGGTGGTGTTCATGGGGGTCGTCGCCCCGGCCTTCAGCTTCAGCAACTTCGCCCTCAATGGCTGGGCGGGCTCGGATGTGTTCGGCGCGCCGGCGATTGCCGGGATGTTTGCGGCGATTCCATTTGCCATCTGGTTCTTCCTCGCCATCGAAGGCGCGGCCATGGCTGCCGAAGAAGCCAAGGACCCAAAACGCACAATTCCCAAGGCGTACATCAGCGGCATCCTGACCTTGGTATTGCTGGCCATGGGCGTGATGTTTTTTGCTGGCGGCGTTGGCGACTGGCGCACCTTGGCCAACATCAACGACCCACTGCCGCAGGCCATGAAAACCGTGGTCGGCGACAATTCCGGCTGGCTGCACATGCTGGTCTGGATCGGCCTGTTCGGGCTGGTGGCGAGCTTCCACGGAATCATCCTGGGTTACTCGCGACAGTTTTTTGCACTCGCCCGCGCCGGTTACCTGCCGGCCTCGCTGGCAAAACTGTCGCGCTTCCAGACCCCGCACCGGGCGATTATCGTCGGCGGCATCATCGGCATCGCCGCGATCTACAGCGATGGCCTGATCAACCTCGGCGGGATGACCCTCACTGCGGCGATGATCACCATGGCCGTGTTTGGCGCCATCGTGATGTACATCATGAGCATGCTCAGTTTGTTCAAGCTGCGTAAATCCGAACCGAACCTGGAACGGACATTCCGCGCGCCGTGCTATCCGCTGATCCCGATGATTGCGCTGGTGCTGGCGGTGGTGTGTCTGGTGGCGATGGCGTGGTTCAACGCCTTGATCGGGCTGATTTTTCTCGGATTCATGGCTGTGGGCTTTGTCTACTTCCTGCTCACCGGTCAACTACGGGCCAATGCACCGGCCGATGCGATGCTGACCGGCCTGTAGGATTGATCGCATGCACCGGGCATAACGGGCCTAGAATGGAACCACTGCGAAGTCTATTCGCTCAAAAGTTCTGTGCAGCGGTTCACGGCGAAATCCTCGCCCACCGATCTGCCCTTAAGGAGAGCCGTTATGCCTTGGTATGCCTGGTTGATTCTGGTCGTTGCAATCGGCTCGATCGTTGGCGGGTTGATGATGTTGCGAGACACCGCCAACAAGGTCGAACTGACCGATGAAGAACGCAAGCGCGTCGCCGCCCGCAATGCCGAAGCGGACGCCAAAGAAGCGCAAGACCGCTGACAAAAACCCCGCCTGATTGGCGGGGTTTGTTTTTTCAGACCCGATCGGACCTGCCTGCATGTTTTTTAGAAGTAGAAGTACAGTCACCATCTAATTTTCCTTGGTTAAGATGGGGGCATTGTTGCGGAGAGTTCCAAATGCGTTACTCGCAAGACCACAAAGCCCAGACCCATCAGCGCATCATCAAGGAAGCTTCGGCACGATTTCGCAAGGACGGCATCGGCGCAACCGGTCTGCAGCCACTAATGAAGGCGCTGGGTTTGACCCATGGCGGTTTCTACTCGCACTTCAAATCCAAGGACGAGTTGGTTGAAAAGGCATTGCAAGAAGCAAGCGATCAGGTTGATGGGCTGTGCGCGGAAATCTTTGCGCAGGAAAATCCGCTGCACGTGTTTATCGACACCTACCTCTCCGAATGGCATCAGACCTCCCCGCATGAAGGCTGCCCTCTTCTGACCATCTCCTCGGAACTGGGCCTGCGCGGACAACCCAGCCCGACCAGTGACGCCGTACTCAACGCGCGACTGGAGCAAATCGACAGCACTCTCGAAGGTGCCAATAGTGCCGACCGGGCCATCGTCATCATGTCGACCCTGGTCGGCGCTCTGCTGCTGTCACGCAGTGTCGCGGATGCCGGGTTTGCGCAGCGCATTCTTGACGTCACCCGCGACCATCTCAAACAGTCGGAAGACTAATCCTGCCAACGCTTGAACAGCACGCTGGCGTTCACCCCGCCAAAACCGAAGCCGTTGGACAGTGCGTATTCGATCGGCATCGCCCGTGCCTGGCCATGGACAATGTCCACACCTTCGCTCGCAGGATCGGGATTATCAAAGTTGAGAGTCGGCGGTACCCTCTGATCACGAATTGCCAATAACGTGAAAATCGCTTCAAGCCCGCCGGCAGCACCAAGCAAATGACCGGTGGCGGATTTGGTCGAGGTCACGGCGATTTTATTCTGCACACCGAAGACGCTTTTGATCGCCGCCAACTCGCCAAGATCACCCACGGGCGTGGAAGTGGCATGAGCATTAAGGTGCTGCACCTGAGCCGGCGAAACACCGGCCTGAGCCAGCGCCAACTCCATTGCTCGCCGTGCACCGCTGCCGTCTTCAGGGCCCGCTGTCAGGTGATAGGCATCGGCGGTGGTGCCGTAACCGACCAGCTCCGCCAAGGGTTTCGCTCCACGCGCCAAGGCGTGTTCCAGAGACTCGATCACCAGCAGGCCCGCGCCCTCGCCCATGACAAAGCCATCACGACCGCTGTCGAACGGTCGCGAGGCGCGCTGCGGCGTGTCGTTGTAGCCGCTAGACAGTGCCCGAGCTGCCGCGAAGCCGGCAAGACTGACCCGATCGATCGAAGCTTCCGCTCCACCACACACCGCGATGTCGGCTTCACCTGCACGAATCAGCCGCGCCGCGTCGCCAATTGCCTGAACCCCGGCGGCACACGCCGTCACCGGCGCGCCCAATGGCCCTTTGAGGCCATGCTGGATCGACACATGACCGGCCGCCAGATTGACCAGGAAGGAAGGAATGGTAAAGGGCGACAAACGACGCGGGCCTCGGCTGTCAGTAGTACGCACCGCATCGGCAATCGCCCCGAACCCGCCCACACCCGAGCCGATAATCGTCGCGGTGCGCTCCCGGCTTTTTTCTTCGGACGGATGCCACCCAGCCTGCTCCAGCGCCTGCCGGGCGGCCTCCATGGCAAATAGAATGAAGCGATCCATCTTCTTCTGCTCTTTGGGTGGCGTGGCACGATCCGGATCGAAACCGGCCTCGGCGTCCTCTTCCAGGGTTGGCACCCTGCCGCCGACACTCGTGGGCAAGTCGGCGACCACAGCTTCAGGCAAATTGCGCAACCCCGAACGCCCTTCCAGCAGGCGCTGCCAGACAACTTCGACACCACTGCCCAAGGGTGAAACCAGGCCCATGCCCGTAACGACTATTCGACGCTGATCCATACCGCGTGTACCTCTTACCGATTCAGAAAACTTACTTGTAACGGCTGGCTGCCGAACTACGCGACAGATTCGGGGCCATGACGTGCCGCGCAGCAACAAAGGCATGCCACTCACCCGCATCCGGCAGGGACGGGATAGTAACGACCTCCCCCTGGTCCAGACCTGCCAGTGCGGCATCGACCATCTCGCTGGCTTCCATCACCATTTCGGCCGGGATGCCGCTGGCGTCGATCCCGGATCGTTCCCAGATTTCCGTACGGGTAACACCGGGCAACACCGCTTGCACCTTGACGCCAGTGCCGTCGAGCTCGGCATTCAAGGATTGTGTGAGGCTCAACACATAAGCTTTGCTGGCGCTGTAAGTCGCATTGAAGCGCTCCGGAAACAGCGCGACCACCGAGGCGATATTGATGATCGTGCCGCGACCTGCCTTGGCGAAACTCGCCGCGGCTGCAGAGGCCAACAGCGTGACGGCAGTGACATTCAACTGGATCAAACGCTCCAGTTGTTCCGCGTCTGAATTGGCCAGCAAGCCGTTCGCTGCCACACCAGCGTTGTTCACCAGCAAGCTGATACTTGAGTCGCTGCGCAGACGTTGCTGGAGTTTCAGCACATCGTCTTTCTGCGTCAGATCCGCCTTCAATACCTCGACCTGAATACCATGGGCATCACGCAACTTGCTCGCTGCACTTTCCAGACGCTCCTGATCACGAGCGACCAACAGCAAATCAAAACCGCGAGCCGCCAATCGTTGCGCGTAGATCGCACCGATACCTGAAGATGCGCCAGTGACGAGAGCAGTACCTTTGGGCTGAACAGAATTCATGAACGTGCTCCTGACATGCATAAGGGACATGGCCTTCCTTTTGACCGAAGGCACCGGAAATTATTATAGGCATAATCTTAAGCTAATATGATAGGCATAATTTACAGTTTCCCGACAAACGCTCTACCTCTCATCCGACGAGCATTGCCCACCAGAAAACAGAAAGGCCGGTCAATGACCGGCCCCTTGGCGTTGAACAATCAGCTTAGTTGACTTCCAGCTTCTCGCGATTGCGATCCAGGATCGCCTTGCCGATCCCCTTCACTTCCAGTAACTCATCCACCGATGCGAATGGCCCGTTTGTTTCACGATAAGCAACAATCGATTTGGCCTTGGCCTCGCCTACCCCGGACAGTTCCTTTTGCAGCGTTGCTGCGTCGGCACCATTGAGATCGACTTTTGCACTTTGAGAAGGTGCCGCAGCGTCCTTTACCATCGGCGCCTTCTCTGGTTCGGAGGGCGCGACAGGTGCCGCAATTGCTGCAATCGACGCGCTGGTCAGGAAAGCAAATATCAGAGAGTAGAAGTAACCGGTACGCATAAGTGACGCTCCATCATCATTTGAGAAAGCAGCTTTTCCGAAGCTGCTCTTCAAAAGTAGGTCATGGATGGAGCATGTCAAAAATGCGAGCGTTACAGGATGTGAAACAATCAGGGTTCGAGACGGCGTTGCTGGTAGATCCAGTCAACGATCTCGCCGTCGGGGGTGTAGCCGCTGACGGTTTCACGCAACAACTGGCGAACCCTCGAATAATCATCCTCTTCAACAGCCGTCAACAAATTGGATAACCTGACCTTTAATACTTCCCAAGGCAGATGATCCTCATCGGCCGTCATGATCATCGGATGCGGTGTGGCCGCCACATTATCGCCGATCAGCAACTCTTCGTAGAGCTTTTCACCAGGACGCAAACCGGTGAACTCGATGGATATATCCCCTTGGGGATTACGCTCGGATCGAATGCTCAACCCAGATAGGTGAATCATTTTTTCCGCGAGCTCGACGATCTTGACTGGCTCTCCCATATCCAACACGAATACATCACCGCCCTGCCCCATTGAGCCGGCTTGAATTACCAGCTGGGCGGCTTCTGGAATAGTCATGAAGTAACGCGTGATTTTCGGGTGGGTAACCGTCAGCGGACCGCCCGATTTGATCTGACTGTGAAACAAAGGAATAACGGAGCCGGAAGATCCCAACACGTTGCCAAAGCGCACCATGGTGAAACGAGTTTTATTGACTCGGGATACCTTGCCATTGTCACCAAACAAGACCGGGGCAATTTCACGACTTAGTGCTTGCAGGATCAACTCGGCAAATCGCTTGGTGCTACCCATGACATTAGTAGGGCGTACTGCCTTATCGGTGGAGATCAACACGAAGCTGGAGACGCCTGCCTGCAACGCGGCCTGAGCAGTATTGAGCGTGCCAATCACATTGTTAAGCACGCCTTCGGCAATGTTGTGCTCGACCATTGGAACGTGCTTGTAAGCTGCCGCGTGGTACACCGTATCCACACCCCAAGTCTTCATCACATCCAGAAGTTTGTCCCGATGCCGAATTGAACCCAGTATCGGCAGCAAACGGGTTGCAACTGACTCCCGACTGCTCCGTTGCTCCAATTCCGACAGGATGCTGTAGAGATTGAATTCACTGTGCTCGAACAACAAGAGCGTCGTCGGACCCAACGCGAAAATTTGCCGGCACAGCTCCGCACCGATCGATCCTCCTGCACCAGTGACCATCACAGTCTTGCCTGTGATACAGCGCTCAAGCAGTTCTGGTTGCGCGGGAACGGAATCGCGACCGAGCAAATCAGCAATATCTACTTCCTGAATGTCTTCGACCTTGACCCGTCCGCTGGCCAGATCAGTGAAATTCGGGACACTGCGCACGTGAAGCGGGAAGCCCTCCAGCAGATTGAGAATCTCCCGGCGACGGGCACGAGTTGAGGAAGGTAGTGCCAGCAATATTTCCTGGGCGCCTGTTTCGTCGATCATTTGCTGGATATGTTTGGGCTTGTACACCTGGAGGCCAGAGATGGAACGATCGGAAATACCGGGGTCGTCGTCGATAAATGCAACCGGACGCAATACCCGGCCCATTCGCAACGCAGCGACGAGCTGATTACCCGCGACGCCAGCGCCGTAGATCGCAACCTTGGTCAGACCATCGTCACGATTGGTAAAAGGAACATGCTGAACGGCGGTAAACCAATCGCCCATGAAGTACTGCCGCATACACAGGCGCAGACCGCCGATAATGACGAGGCTCAACCACCAGTAATTGAATATGATCGAGCGAGGCACGACAGCCTGGTGGTTGCTGTACCAATAAACGACAAGCGCCAGGATCAGGGAGGACAGGCTGACGGCCTTGGTGATCGCAATCAGTGCGTCATTGCCGAAATACCGCATGACTGCACGATACATACCGAAACGGATAAAAAGAGGGATCGCTACGACTGGAGCGGTAAGGAACAGCCAAAAGTGCGTCTTCAACGGATTGAAAACATCATCGATTCCTAGCCGGACAACAAAAGCCAGCCAAAGCGCTGCCCAGACCAACACGATATCGGTGGTCACTTGGATCAACCGCTTTTGCCTTCTCGGCAAGCTCAGTAACAGCGCACGTATTTTGTCCATAAACCTCAACCGAATGGTTCTGTCCTTGCAACGACCTTTAAAACATTGGAAAAACGGGTCACACACCACCTGAAGGCCTCAGGTCTCAAGCCCCCTGAAACGGCGCCTCCGATGCACCTGCATGGTACTTGATGGCGATTGCCAATAAAGGAATGTAAGCGATCAGTGTCGCCGAGGCCCCATCGATGTCCATGTATATTACAGAGGCAGCCAGAGGCAGAAGCCAGCATACATTGATGAACAGCACCCCCAGTGTGACCGGAAGATGCCTACCATAACGACGAGAAGCGTATTGATAGGCATGACTCCGATGAGCCTCGTAGACCTTATCGCCGCGCATGAGACGCCTGAGCAATGTGAAGGTGGCATCAACGATGAAAACCCCTAACAGGATAAGCCATACCCAAAACCATCGTTGATCTGCATGCGCGGCCTGCAGCGAAAGCCCCCCGAGAACGATCCCGATAAAGCCACTACCCGCATCGCCCATGAAAATCCTGGCCGGAGGGAAATTCCAGAATAAAAAACCGATGACCGAAAACGCAAGCATCAAAGGCACCCACATCAAATGTGGCAGTTCGCCAAGGCAATACAGGAGACTGCACCCAAGGCAAGCGCAAATCGCCTGGACACTGGCAATGCCGTCAATGCCATCCATGAAATTGTACAGATTCAGCATCCAGACCAGATAAACAGCAGCGAGAACACTTCCGGCCCATGCAAAATTTACTGCGTGGCCAAAGATAACCATTTGCGGCAAGCCACCCAGCCAGAACACAACCCAAATAGCCGCGACAAAGTGTGCGAAAAGTCGCCACCTAGCCGCAATATGGCCATGATCATCCATAAAACCGATGATAGCCACCAGACCGCCCGCGCCCAATAATGCGCATAAAACCGGCAGGGAAATCGCTGATTGCAAACTCATCACACCTATCGCAATCAGAAAAACCACTACTATCGCCAAGCCGCCGCCTCTAGGTGTGGGCAGGGTATGAGAACTTCTGGCATTGGGAATATCCAGCAAGCTACGCGTTATCGCATATCGGCGGATAACTGCAGTCATAGTGAAAGACGCAGCCACTGCTGCAAGAAACCACCAGAAACTCATGCTTGGACAGACTCCAGATATAGCTGCCATTAACGCCCTTGATTGCCGGGTCGATAATTGACCTGTCACGCAAGGCAGAATTGATTTACCCCGGTGATCACGGCAGTCATCCTCGACAGGGCAATCATATTATGACCTTTACCTTCGTGCTGTGGCAGGTCATGCGTAGCGAAATTACTGCGACATACCTACCTTCTTGGTTCAAATGTGGGCAGTGAGTCGTCGCTCAAGGGTGAGTTATCACTCGATAAATACCGTTGCTTTAACTCTCTCGGGTGAAGCTACGCTGCCACGCTGGGTGACTCCAAGCGGTGTTCCGTTGCAGCTTCATAAGACAGTCGCATGCTGGTATGCTTCCACGGTTTCTTGGCAGCCAAGGTAAAAATCCTGGCGAGTGTTTCAACATTGATACCCAATCAGACACAGCCAAGCTGATACTACTCTAAGCTGGCTCAACGCCAGCCTTGCTATACAAATATTAGCCAGTTCGGGTGAACCTACTTTGAACCTAAACCAAAACGAATAAATCGGATCCCTGCTAATCAGGCAACAAACGGATGGTCGCCCTCCCTCAACGGACGGCGCCCTGTGAGGAATAAGCAATTTGGCCTTCGAGCCTCGGATAAAATATTGTGTTCATTGCTTTTTTTAAAGAGTTATTCCAATACAAATTAGTGCTAAAGCAACTAATTTGGCAACAACTGACCATTCGTTACAGACGAACCGCGCTCGGATTTTTCTGGACATTGCTGAATCCGCTGCTCACCATGATAGTAACGTCCGTCGTTTTTTCGATGATCATGCGATGGCCTCTTAAAACATTTGCAATTTTTCTGTTCTCCGGCCTGGTTCCATTCACGTTGTTCTCCAACTGTATTGGACAAGGGATGCAAGCGTTGTTAAACAACGAATCCCTTATAAAGAAAATACATATCCCCAAGCAAGTTTTTGTAATTTCCATATCCGTCAGCCTGCTGGTAGACGCAATATTCAGCACCCTCTGCCTGTTTATTATCGCACTTGCCATTGGCGCCCCGTTTACCGCCTCGCTGTTTATTCTGCCTATAAACTTCCTGCTCCTGTTCTGTTTTGCCGTGGGTCTGACACTAGCATTGAGCATTGCTACCGTTTCATTCCGAGACCTGCCTAATATCGTCGGCGTGATTCTCCAGGCTCTTTATTACCTGACCCCGATCATATACCCATTAACCTTTGTGCCCGAAGCGTACAAGTGGATATTCGCTCTAAACCCGTTGACGCTATTTGTCGAAATTTTCCGACTACCGATTTACGAAGGCAATATCGCATCAATCGATGTCTACGCAAAAGTAATCGCACTCGCACTTCTCAGCATGGCTTTTGGTGTTTACACATTCAAAAAACATGATCGATTCATAGTATTCAAGTTGTGATCGATATGAATTCAAATATCTCGATAAAAAACCTAAATCTGAACTTCCGTCTGTATCACGACAAAGGTCAGTCGTTAAAAGAATTTTTTGCCGGCCTGCTGAAACGCCGCGGAAAAGTAAAGTACACGGAGTTCCGCGCCCTTAAGGATCTCAACCTGGAGATCACTCACGGAGATAGAATCGGCATCGTAGGCCACAACGGCGCAGGCAAGAGCACGTTGCTTAAAGCGATATGCGGGATCTATCATCCGACCGAAGGTAGCGTGACTGTCAATGGTCGAATTGCTCCCCTGCTAGAAATTGGAGCAGGCTTCAACGTGGAGTTGAGCGGTAGGGACAACATCTACCTAAACGGCGCGATTCTGGGCTACAGCACATCCATGCTGAAGAAAATCGAGCCCGAAATCATCGAGTTTACTGGGCTCGCAGAGTTTATCGACACGCCGGTCAAGTACTATTCGACCGGTATGTACATGCGTTTGGCGTTTGCGATTGCCACAGCCGTCCATCCGGATATCCTTATTCTTGATGAACTGTTTGCCGGTGGCGACGCAGAGTTTATCGATAAGGCTTTGTTGCGAATGCATGAATTTATTGACAGTTCCAGCATCATGGTGTTTGTTTCCCACCAGCCGGATCTATTGAAAAAACTATGCAACAGAGTCATCTGGATTGACCATGGCAGCATTGTCGAAGACGGCCTTCCAGAAGTAGTTATAAACAAATATTTAAGCAAACACGCGGGGTGATATGATGGCCGTTCAACTTTTTGTTCCTAACTTCAGAGTAGATGAATGCCTTGAGGGCATCCGTGAGTGCCTTGAAAAGGGCTGGACTGGCCTGGGTTTCAAGACTGTCGAGTTTGAGGAATCCTGGAAAGCTTACACCGGTCTGCCACACGCACACTTCCTCAGTTCAAACACTGTGGGCCTGCACTTGGCATTCCACATGATGAAGACAAAGTACGGCTGGGGAGATGACGCCGAAGTCATTACGACTCCACTGACCTTCGTCTCCACCAACCATGCGATTGTTCAGGCTGAACTGACCCCGGTTTTTGCTGACGTCGATGAATATCTTTGCCTCGACCCAGTGGATGTGGAGCGCAAGATTACCGACAAAACCAAAGCCCTTATTTTCGTAGGCATTGGCGGTAACATCGGTCAATACGCTAAAGTGCTCAAGCTGTGTAAAGATCGCGGGATCAAGGTCGTTCTGGATGCCGCCCACATGGCCGGCACACGTGTAGATGGCAAGCACGTCGGACACGATGCAGACGTAACTGTATTCAGTTTCCAGGCTGTCAAAAACCTTGCTACCGCCGACTCCGGAATGATCTGCTTCGCAGATGCAGAGGATGACGCACGCGCCCGCAAGCTTTGCTGGTTGGGGATTAACAAGGACACCTTCGCCCGCACTGTGAGCCAAGGCGCCTACAAATGGATGTATGACGTTGAGGAGCTGGGTTTCAAATACCACGGCAACTCCGTCATGGCGGCAATCGGCCTGGTATCGCTGAAGTATCTTGATCGCGACAACGCCTACCGTCGTCAACTGGCCAAATGGTACGAAGAAGCTTTGGCAGGTGATGAACTCATCCGCGCAGTCCAGATTGCGCCTGGGTGCGAATCTTCCCGCCACCTGTTCCAAGTCCGCGTAGACAAGCGAGATGAAGTCCTGATGGCTCTTAACGAGTACGAGATTCACCCAGGCGTTCACTACCGCGACAACACTGAATATAAACTTTATGCATCTGGCGCGGGCACCTGCCCTGTTGCCCACGAAATCAATAAAGAACTGATTTCGCTACCAATGCATATGGGCGTGACCCAACAGGATGTGCAGTTTATCGCTGAGAAGCTGAAAACCGTCGTACGCATAGGGAACTGATTATGAATCTGCGCTGCAAGTACTCCCCTCTCTTCCGCGTTGCGGTAACCGGGGCAACTGGTTATTTGGGTCTAAAACTACTGGAGGTTTTTGACGCCTCTGACTTTTTAGATACTGATTTCAGTTGTGTACCTGCAGGCGCAGTAATAATCCACCTTGCGGCAAACATGCAGAACAGCCGAGAAGCGCTCGCTGAGAATATGCTGATCGATACTCACGTATTGGAGCAAGTCAACGAAAAGCATCGCGGTTTGATATTTGCCTCAACCAACAATGTTTATCCTTTTGCGCTGAACTGCAAGACCTCGGACAACCTGAGGTGTAACGACTATTACTCAGCCGCTAAAATTTTCGCCGAAAAGCTCTTTGATGACTGCATCAAAACCCCCTTCGTATCAATTCGAATAGCAGATGTCTTTGGTGTAGGGCAAAAGCACGGAAACTTCTTCAGAGCCATAGAACAAAGCATCCGTACAAATAACAGTCTGTCACTCTTCGGAGCAGGCTCAAAGAGACGAAGCTATATTCATGCCACTGAATTGGTTTTGTTTCTAAAATGGATTGCCGTTGAAGGATTTGACCTTGCTACTGCAAAGAGAGCATTGAACGTTGGGTATTCGGACTCAGCGAGCATTCTCGAAATTGTGACGAAAGTCGCTGAGCACTCCAAGCTCGATGTCACTTTCAAAAGCATTGAAAATGACCGCTCTCATTTCGATATAAGAACCATGCAGACTTCGTTCCTGAGCGGCTACACCCCGAAATGGAGCTCTTTTCAAGAGGCGCTCACTGACTATGTCGAAGAAATTAATTTATAGGTTATAGAAACTCATGAACATCTTGATTACCGGCGCAGGCTCAGTGATGGGGCAAAGCATTTATAAAGCTTTGGCCTACCATGATTTTGGTGCCCCTTTGAATATTCATTTCGCCAACAGCGATGAGCTGGGTGCAGGTCGCTTTTTCGCCCTGCCATCCGCCCAAGTAGTAAGAACCCCTATCTTCCCACTGGCAGCGGCCACAGAGTACCACTCACACCTGCGCCAGTACGTCAAAGATCATGACATCGATATCGTTTTCTCTGGAACGCAGCACGAGCTCTCGGCTGTTGCACTATTTCGAGATGAAACACTGAAGGCTGCTACACTTTCCTCGAAAATTGCCGGCATTTGCATGGACAAGGTCGTGACTTCCGAAGTCTTGAGCCGACATGGCGTCCGAGTTCCTCAGACAAGTGAGCTGACTGACTATCTGGAATCCGCCAGCATTGCAGGCCCGGTTATTATCAAACCAAACCACAGTTCTTCATCTCGCAGCATTTATAAAGCAAATAACCTGAGCGACGCTAAAAAGCTTGTGTCGGAAGAAAACATCAAGTCTGAGGCCTTCCTCGTACAAGAAATGCTCACGGGCGACGAGTACACGTGCGGCTGCTATGTCGACCGCTATACTAAAGAAATAAACCACATTGTCTTCAAACGCACGCTTACTCCTGACGGTGCCACTTCTTACGGCGAAATAGTCGTCAATGATCAAATTTCCGAGTACCTGACTCAGATCGGCCAGTCGCTAATTAAAGAGGGACTGGATTTCGGACATTTCAACGTGCAATTGATCATGACCGAGTCCGGCCCTGTACTGTTCGAAATCAATGGCCGACTTAGCTCCACAGAGGCCTCCAAGGCCCACTACGGCTACAACTCATGCGCGGCATTCGTTTACAACGTCGTGATGCAACAGCCATTTGAACACTGGAACATCGCAAAATCCGGACGCTTCCTCCGTTACTACGAAGAGTTGTATTTTAAATAAAATGAAATGCCTCCAGCTCCCCCTGCCTGTTCGCAAAACGCCTGTATTCATCATTGCAGACGTGCACGCAAACCTGCCCGCACTTGTAGCTGTATTGAACTCGATACCGGCCGGAGCAGACATTTTGTGCGCCGGCGACCTGTTAGGTTACTACACAGAGCCAAATGAAGTATGCAGATTGCTGATAGAACGCAAAGTACATTGCATAAAGGGAAACCACGACAAGTATGTACTTGGGGAGCTGGAGTATCCGCAGAGCCGGGAGTCCAAGTATCGAATTCAACAGACCAGAGACGCCCTTCATCTTGAAAACCTTGAATGGGTCGCGTCACTTCCGGATGCTATTGATGTCACATTCACGTTAAACCCCGATGACGGGCCGCAAACGATCTGTCGTTTAAAAATCGCCCACGGAAGCCCCAATAACGCCGAAGAGTACATATACAAGAATACCGATATCGAATTTTCCTGGCCTGACCAAACTGAATATCTTGTGCTGGGACACACTCACCATCCCATGCAGAGAGCACTGGATTCGGGCATCATTATCAATCCAGGTTCCGTTGGCCAAGCTCGAGATCGGATCCCGGGAGCTTGCTATGCCGCTTTCAATCCTGCCGTGAAAAAAGTGGAGTTTTTTAGAGCAAAATATGATATTGAGAGCTATCAGAAAAAGCTACGAGACCACTGTATTCAGGATGCCATGATTGAGATACTTTCGCGGACATCGTAATTCTCTGAAATACGCTTATCATCAAACTTTCAGCTCTTTAGCTTTCCTGTTACTCCAGAAATCCCATCCCTTACGCCCCGAATCATCATTTTGACGCAGGCCATTCGAGACTCTGAAAAAAGACCAAAAAAAACAAGAGCTCTCAAGCAACGAGCAATATCAGCAAGTTTCCACTTGAAAGGCATGTAGGCTCGACGCTGAAGCAACACACTGTTTCTAAACATATAGTAATAGCGAAACGGTGAATGGTACGGGACCGTTCTCCATCTCAAGAACCAGAATCTGACTCTATGATCACCCAATGAGTGGAGCATCACCGCATCCGCTACACCAAACAGTTTATACCCCTGAGAAGTTGCACGAAAACACCACTCGGTATCGACGTGATCAATAAACAGACTGGCATCCACCCCTCCGACATCATCCAAAACAGACAATGGAATGACGGATCCAGATGAAATCAGAAAATCGGCCTCGATGGGACCCTGCCCCTGGATGTAGTGCGTACGACTGAAGCCAAACAGCCCCACCCGTACAAAACTTGATAGAACACCTGCCTGTGTATCCTTATAGCATGGTGCAACCGCTCCCAAGCGCACACCCTGCCCCTCCAGTTGCGCAGCGGTCCGTAGCAGCTTATCGATCATGCCATGCTCAGGGCAGCTGTCCTGATCAAACAAGGCGACATACTTACTTTTCTTTTTTCCAGCAAATTCAATGCCTACGTTCTGAGCGTGGCCAATACCATAGTTGTCATCCAAAACAATAACATCAAGGTTTTTCACTGACGCCTTAAACTCACTGAACAAACCCGCTGCACCAGGAGTCGCATTATCCACTATGACAATATTATCTGCCTGCTCAGCCAACACAGAAAGCAGGGTTGCCAGATGATCGTAATCTGGATGATAAGTAATTATTACAGCACAAACCGGCAATTCTGGAATACTCATAAATTACTCAAAAAAATGCTCAATTGCTTTAAAAATCAGCGCAGGCGCTTGGAAATCTTTCTGATGAAAACTGCGAACACCGAGCGAATTCCTCCGGATGCATAAAGTCTACGTAGACGCAGCCAGAAACTCAGAGGAGATCCTTTGCTGGCATAACGCTTGCGGACAAGAACTCGATCCGGTGAAACTGTCATCTTATGAAAACGCTCTATCAAGGGTTCGACCAAAATATCCCAACGATAACTTGCCGAATTACGAATAACTTGTGCGCTATACGCCTGCCTTACCATACGATCCCTGCTAATTACCTCAATGGCAGAAACCCAGCCTTCTACATCCTCATAATCAACCGCAATACCCATACCTTCAGCTAGAAGGGAATCGCCAAAAACATCACCCTTGGTTGCGATAATCGGCAATCCGCACCAAATATAATCCAGCATTCGCGTGCGAAAAGAAAAACGAGTTTCAGGATTATTATAGTGAGCGCTAATACCGGCATCGGCATCCAACAGAAAATTATGGCGATCGCTGTAATCTACCCATCCAAAATTGAAATGTACCAAGTCTCCATTTACACCAAGTCGCGTCGCCAACTCAACGGCTTGAGTACACATATCGGGCTGGGCTATTCCAGGATTAGGATGTTTTACTCCGATAAATACCAAATGGACGCGCGTACCTTTTAGAGCCAATTGGTGAATTGCCCTAATGGGCGTCAGCGGGTCAAACCACTGATACAGTCCCCCTCCCCACACAAGTACGACATCATCATCAGGAATATTGAACGCCTCACGAATCGCTGGGCGGGTTGCTACAGGACGCTCAATGGCCAATCCGAACGGTAGCAATGAAATGAGGTCAGACAAATTTGCATGACTAGCGATAGGCCAACGATGCGCATTTATTCGACCCGCTACGGTCAGCGCCCCAAGCCAAAAGTCTCGCTGCTTTTCACTTGCACACAAGAAATGATCAGCAAAAACGAGCTGTTCATGAAGAACTTCAGAAAGAAAATTACTTGTGTATCCCCTGATAGCAATATCGTCTTTGCTTGAAGCCTGATGATATTCCAAGGGGACAGGGCAATAGAGATCGGCAACAAGAATACCCGGTATTTTTTTCAGAAATGGATTCGCCCTAAGTGCGTCCCCCTGAAAAATTACTATATCAACCGTCTGAGCATCACGCTGAAATTTAGGGTCCGCAAAAACATATCGTTCAAAAGGAAGATCGACATTAAAATCAATCTCCGGAGCGCAGAGCTTTACGTGTAAGCTTTCAGAAAGAGCCTTAGCTAACTCTACGCACCTGATAGCCGGCCCGGCCATTTTCGACCCGACCACATCATTACAGACGATTAATACACTTTTCTTTAACACACTCATTAGCTTTTATATATAGAGAAAACGGCAATCAACACAAACAGCATAAAAAACCTTCTCACATTAAGTCTACGTAGTAGCGACTTAAATTTTCTGAAAAAAATCATCACCAGCATCGGTACCACGGGGGCAGTGGCCAACGACTTCTTCGCATGATAAAAGTTATGCACATAATATTGTTTTACATAATAAAAACGAAACGCAGTGGCCGAATCGTAAGGCATACTGGAAACCAGCCCCTCAAAAGATTCACGCCAGGCAGGAATAATTGCTTCATGAGAATATGTAGCCTTCACAAACTTGAAAGCCTCATGTGAAATTTTTTCATGTAAGAATTTGTTATCTATAAGCTTTTTAATCGCTGCCACCCAATCACCTGGCTTATTTGCCACCAACAAGCCAGAAATCTCGTGTTGGACACTGCCTATAAATGGGTTGGTATTACTGTAAACAGCAGGGATCTTACATCCCCCATACTCTCTGAATTTATTATTGGTCTTGGAGGCATTGAATACGCTCTCCATCAATGGCGCCAAGCCAACCGTCCAGCCTCTAGAAACTTTTAATTCCAAAAATGTAGCGTAGTCTGACGAACCCGGGAACCACTGAACATTATTCATTTCCCGTAATTTATCGGATACCCCCCCAATAAACTCAAAACGAACATCCGGCCGATCTTTGCCCATTTGGGCGACAACATCTTCGAGCAATTCAAATTCTTCTTTTTTATAGCCTCCAGCATAACCAACTGCTGGTCCTACGGATGGCTCAAACGCGGGCGCCTCTATACTTTCAATAAGATCGACATCAAAAGGTACAGGTAGCAACTCACACTTTACCGCGGGAAATCTCCGAGTAATAAAATCAGCCAGCATTGGACTATGAGTAATTATAAACTCTGCACCTTGAACAAAGGCATCCAGGGATGCCACTACATCTGCAGACTGATAGTAACGCGCGAGTTCAGAAGTACCTGTAATTTTCCAAAAATTATCGTCCAGATAGTAGATATAAGGCACGCCATTTTTTTTAAGATAATCAGGCACCCACACATATCTTGGATCACAAGAACGACAAAATATATTTAAGCCATTTACCAGAGCTCGCCAATTAATGGACCCCAACTGTCTTGTATGACAGTTTTCAGTGCCCACCATATCGCCCAGAAAGCGGGAAATGATTCGCGTAGTGGAAATATCACCCTCAATCCAAAAATTTATCGCCTTGATAGACATAAACGGTCCATAACATTAGAGATTTATCTACAGAGCAGGCTATTTAGCCTGCACCGCTTATTGTGTAACAGGTCAAATGACCAATCATCTTCATGCGTGACCTCACAACCTACAACGCTTTGACGTGATTGATCATGAAAAACTCCGCAGTACGTCGCATCGACGTCCCAACATTCATTACAGGTGTCCAGTTCAGTATTTCACGATTCTTGGCTATATCGACTTGAAGCGAACTACAGATACGACTGGCAACACTCTGCTTTCTAAGCATAGTACCTGCCAGTAAAATCAACCATTCGGGAATCGCAACCAGTCGCGCTTTTACACCCAGTGCGCCGGCCAGGTATCTGAGCAACTGAGTCGTAGACAAATCTGCACCGTCAGATACCAAAAATGTCTGGTTAGCGGCGGCTGGATGGTCGATGCAAGTAATGATCAAATCCAGAAGATTTTCGATCGAAACCAGGCTTCGCTGGTTATAAATCGAGCCAAATGGTAATGGGACACCTCGAGCAAGCCATTGCAAAATGCTCAGAAAATTCGCCTTGACTCCCGGCCCATAAATCAGCGGTGGACGGATGATGACAACCTCCATATCCGTCTCAGCGGCTAATTTCTTCAAACCTTCTTCAGCCTCGAACTTCGAAATTGCATACGGATCAATAGGGCTTGGCACGTCATCGGCCTTGAACGGCCGCCCCTTCACAGTCGCCTCACCATTAACCTTGATCGTGCTGAGGAAGATGAAACGCTTTACCCCCGATTTGGCGGCATGCCTTGCTAGCTCTAGCGTTCCCGCCACATTAGCTTTTCTGTACTCGGCCAAAGCATCAGAAGCAGCTTCCTTCATAACGTGGACTCGTGCTGCCGTATGGACGACAACACTCGCACCATGCAACTCAGGCAGTAATAAAGGCCCGCTCAAGTTGAAGTTCGTAACAGGACATAAGCCCTGACATCGTGTGACAGAGCGTGTTGCTGCGACAGGTACAAATCTTTTTCCCAACAGCAGACGGAAGACCAGAGCCTCACCTACGAATCCCGTCGCACCAGTAACCAAAACTTTCTGAGCCGTCATTTGAGACCCGTTCCGATAACCGCAGTAATAAAGCAAACAAAAAAGAAGTAAAACTTATCCCGTAAACGTCGCCTGCACTGCCAGGCAGAAAGAGAAAGTATCAAAAGATGGGGGCGCCGTAAAAGAAGCCATTTACGAACAAAAGGATGGCATTCCAGCCCGACCAACTCGGTGATAAGACGCACTTGACTGAACCACCAACCAGACCGAATTTTTTTTAAGCGAGCAAACAGTTGATCAACGCCAGTATTTGCGCCTACCTGGTTATTATCGTGCTGACGATAGCTCATTGTAGGTACGGGATCGATATACCATGAATAGCCATGGCTACGCGCAAACGCGTAAAAAAACCAATCATGCAGGCTAACACTCTGCAGGCCTACCCATTTTTCAAGCATCTTAGCCTTCAGCGCGGTGAACAGCCTCTCGCTAAAAACGTAGGTACACCCAGGTCCCGCCGCCTCGAAGAGGAAGTCCCAAGCCACCTGATCTTGCGCCTTATCCAGCAACATTTTCTTCCCATTAGGCCAAAATGCTGTGACATTACTTGAGTAGGCGTCGACGCCACGACCTCTCAATACGTCGATCGATCGTCGTAGCTTGTCAGAATGCCAGACGTCGTCCTGATCTGAAAACGCAACGAACTCGTAATCATCAAGCGCAACGTCGCGGATCAAACGAAAGAAATTTCTTGCGGCGCCACCAAATGGACCAGCATCAGGAAGTAACTTTACCTGTGGGTACTTCGCAGATAATGCCGAACACCAGCCCTTGGTACCGTCATTAGAAGGGTCAATACTTATGTAAACAGTTAAATCGACCCCTGACTGACGCAGGATAGATTCAAGCTGCTCCTCGATCCAACGCATTCCATTATAGGCTGCCAGTAATACTGCAACTTTCGGATATTTTACTGGCATGCCATTCCTGCTTGCACGGATCGAGCGTTTAATTGAAATCCAATATTTTAGTTAGAGAGAGTTCGATTCCAGCAACTTTTTCAGATACTGGCCATAGCCAGTCTTCTTCAATGCTTCAGCTTGCTCAGCCAACTGCTCATCCGTGATCCAACCGTTGTTAAAGGCGATTTCTTCCAAACAAGCAACCTTCAATCCCTGACGATGTTCTATGGTATGAACAAAATGACTAGCCTCCAGTAGCGAGTCATGGGTACCAGTATCCAGCCAGGCAAAGCCCCGCCCCAGCATTTCGACGCTCAGGGCCTTCTTCTCAAGATAAGCCCGATTGACATCCGTGATCTCCAGTTCACCGCGCTCAGAAGGCTTTATGCTTTTGGCAATCTCAACAACCTGATTGTCGTAAAAATACAACCCCGTCACTGCGTAGCTGGACTTCGGCTTAAGCGGCTTCTCTTCGATACTCAATGCGCAACCCGAAGCGTCAAACTCAACGACGCCAAATCGTTCCGGATCTGACACATGATAACCAAAGACTGTCGCACCATGCTTCTGACTGCTCGCGGATCGTAAATTATCCGAGAAGTGCTGACCGTAGAAAATATTGTCGCCCAAGATCAAGCAGCATGGATCCTTGCCAATAAACTCTTCACCAATAATGAATGCTTGGGCCAAGCCATCCGGGGAAGGCTGTTCAGCATAGGTCAACTCGATGCCGTATCGACTTCCATCACCGAGCAGCTTACGAAAATTAGGCAAGTCCTCTGGAGTCGAGATGATCAATATCTCTCTCATACCAGCGAGCATCAGTACCGAAAGCGGATAAAAAATCATTGGCTTGTCGTAGATAGGCAACATTTGCTTGGACACACCCAGAGTAAGCGGATGCAAGCGCGTTCCCGAACCGCCAGCCAAGATAATTCCCTTACGATTGATATTGATCATTTGTTAAAGACTTCCATAAGCATTCTATTTACGCCACTCTGCCAATCCGGCAAGTGCAAGGAAAAATTATTTCGGAGCTTTGCTGTATTCAAACGCGAATTCAAAGGTCGGCGGGCTGGTGTTGGATAAGCACTTGACTCGATAGGCTCTACCGTTTTCACCATCACTGTTTCGCCGCGATTTCTCGCAAACTCAATGACATGAGAAGCATAGCCGTGCCATGAAACTTCACCAGCCGCAACCAAATGATAAATACCACATAATTGCGGCGACTTTTGCACCTGCAGAATGGCATGCGCGGTCACATCCGCAATCAAGTCACTTCCCGTAGGGGCCCCAACCTGATCAAAAATCACACTGAGACTCTCTCGTTCCCTGGCAAGCCTTAGCATGGTTTTTGCAAAGTTGTTCCCCCAAGTCGAGTAGACCCAACTTGTCCGAAAAATCAGATGCCTACAACCAGAAGCAATAATAGCTCGCTCACCCTCAAGCTTGCTGAGCCCATACTGATTCACAGGTACGGCACTGTCACCCTCTCGCCACGGGCTTACACCCTGACCACTGAACACGTAATCTGTAGAGTAATGGACCAGCAGGGCATCCAACGATTTCGCCTCTTCAGCCATCACCTTGCTCGCCTGAGCATTTACCAGGAAAGCCAGATCGCTGTCGGATTCCGCTTTATCTACTCCGTTGTAAGCAGCCGCATTCACAATCACATCAGGTTTGACATGACGAATAGTTGCGCGAAGTGCACCAAGATCTGTTAAATCCCCCTTAAGACCTCCCTCTGAAACACCTCGACCAAGAGCAATCAGCTCGCCCAGCGGCGCCAGGGAGCGCTGAAGCTCCCAACCCACCTGACCGTTTTTTCCCAGTAAAAGAACTTTCATGTTTTCTTAGAGCGATCGCTGTAATTCTGATCAATCCACTGCTGGTAGCTGCCACTCTTCACGTGCTCAACCCACTCAGTGTTATTCAGGTACCACTCGACCGTCTTGCGAATACCGGTCTCAAAGGTTTCCTCAGGGGTCCAATCGAGTTCGCGCTGAATCTTGCTCGCGTCGATTGCATAGCGCTGATCATGGCCAGGACGATCCTGCACGTAGGTAATCAGACTGGCGTGTGGACGGTACATTGAATCCGGACGCAATTCATCGAGTAACGCACAGAGAGTATTCACGACTTCGATGTTTTGTTTTTCATTGTGACCACCAATATTGTAGGTCTCGCCGATCACACCTTCAGTGACGACTTTGTACAACGCACGGGCGTGGTCCTCCACATAGAGCCAGTCACGTACCTGATTGCCTTTGCCGTAAACTGGGAGCGCCTTGCCTTCCAGAGCATTGAGAATGATCAAAGGAATCAGCTTCTCAGGAAAATGGCATGGGCCGTAGTTGTTAGAGCAGTTGGTTACCAGGGTTGGCAAGCCATAGGTGCGAGCCCAGGCACGGACCAAGTGATCGGAACTGGCTTTACTGGCTGAATAAGGCGAACTTGGTTGATACGGAGTGGTTTCCGTGAAGAGATCTTCTGGCCCTTCCAGGTCACCGTAAACCTCATCGGTCGAAATGTGGTGAAAGCGGAAGCCGGCTTTACGTACATCCTCCAGCGCCGACCAGTAGTAGCGCGCAGCTTCCAGCAAGTTGTACGTGCCGATAATGTTGGTCTGGACGAATTCTGAAGGGCCAGAAATAGAGCGATCGACGTGAGATTCAGCGGCAAGGTGCATGATCGCATCCGGCTGATGCTCACGCAGAACACGGTCGACTTGATCACGGTCACAGATATCAACGCGCTCGAAAACATAGCGCGAACTCTGGCTGACTTCAGCCAAGGACTCCAGGTTACCGGCGTAAGTCAGCTTATCGACGTTAACGACAGAGTCGGTTGTATTGGAGATGATGTGACGGATGACTGCCGAGCCGATAAACCCGGCGCCGCCGGTAACTAGAATTTTCACGCTAAACCATACCCTTGAGCTGCGGACAGCGCCATCAAAGAGCGCAGTCTAATCCATGAATGCAGAAGCCATCAGACATGATGGGTTCCATCGGAGTCAGTCTAAATCGACATGCTGCATATGCATTGTCGAACAAGGGTTGCATTTTACAGCTTAACGAACCTTTTACTAATGGATATAAACGGCCAGAGACGCAATTCGACAGATGCCCCGCACCTGTTGCGTTCAGACGAGGCGCTTGCGTACCGCTCGGGACGAACGCCCCAGAAACCAGCCAAGCACCGGCCCAATCAGCATACCGATGAGCAACGTCAAAACCACAACAAGTGAAAGCGGCAACTGCGGAGCAGACAAACCCAGAAATAATAACGATACCGATTGCTGATTCTCGAGCACAAACGCCAGAATCACCAGCACCAGTAAAAGAATAAAAACGCCAAGAAGCATGCGTTTGAGATTACGCATAAATAGCTCCCTGAATGATAGCGACTGTCAAACCCCCTCCTCCTCTTCCTCATTCACCCGGTCACGCAGCTCTTTACCCGGCTTGAAATGCGGAACGAATTTACCGTCAAGACTGACAGACTGACCGGTCTTAGGATTGCGCCCGACGCGCGGCGCGCGGTAGTGCAAGGAGAAGCTGCCAAACCCGCGGATCTCGATACGATCCCCCGTGGCCAGACACTGGGACATTTGTTCAAGCATGGTCTTGATGGCCAGCTCCACATCCTTGGATGAGAGCAGCCCTTGATGGGTGACAATTCGTTCGATCAACTCCGACTTCGTCATATTTTTCCCTTCTTTTTCAAGCAGCTAGATCAGCGCTTGAAAGGTTTTAGCACGCCCGGAAGATTTTGAACAGCCCAGGGATTGACATATCTTCCTCGGCGTCGAAACGCCCATTTTGAGGGCATCAAGTCACCACACAGGATGAGCTCACACTCAACGGCACATCACCAGCATGGTTCGCGTCACGTAGCCTGCCGGATTGAAGCCAAAGGGAAACTCATCCTCATCCTTGGCCTCATCCGATCGCGTCACCACTTTGTAACCAGCACCCTTGCACTCCTTGGCAGCGCGCTTCTGGCATTTATCCCAACCGGAACCCAACCCCGAACAATCGATCTCTATACCACTGACGCCACGCACCGCATGGGTCTTGGCACTGGTGGTACAGCCAGCCAAAACCACTACAGCCAAGAGGACGATAAACTTGTTCATTCACTTCCTTATGCCAGGCAAAGCCCGACTACCTCACACTTAAGATCCAGCTTAGTCGTGAATAGGCGATTGATCCGATTAAAGAAACAGACCACCCCGGAAATGAATTGGTTTCACACACCAACCGATTCGCAGAAATAAACCTCACATCTCGGCAAATCGCAGGCACAAAAAAGGGCGACCGAAGTCGCCCTTTTTCAGCTTCAAACAGAACTTAGTTCTGTTTGGCCGCCATTGCCTGGCGCAGCAGGCCAGCCATGGTGGTGTCAGCAGCTTCGCCTTCCGGAGCAGTTTTCAGGCTCTGGATAGCTTCTTTCTCTTCAGCATCGTCTTTCGATTTGATCGACAGCTGAATTACGCGGCTCTTACGATCAACGCTGATGATCTTGGCTTCTACTTCCTGGCCTTCTTTCAGAACGTTGCGCGCGTCTTCAACGCGGTCACGGCTGATTTCGGAGGCTTTCAGAGTCGCTTCGATATCGTCGGCCAGAACGATGATGGCGCCTTTGGCGTCAACTTCTTTCACGGTGCCAGTAACGATTGCGCCTTTGTCGTTAACCGAGACGTACTCGGAGAACGGATCGCTTTCCAGTTGCTTGATACCCAGGGAGATACGCTCGCGCTCTGGGTCAACCGACAGGATAACGGTGTCCAGCTCGTCGCCCTTCTTGAAACGACGAACAGCTTCTTCGCCAACTTCGTTCCAGGAGATGTCGGACAGGTGAACCAGACCGTCGATGCCGCCCACCAGACCAATGATCATCCCGGGGGCGGCGAGCTCGTTCAGC
>NZ_JBIUWQ010000048.1:0-48183 GCF_044743525.1 Pseudomonas sp. NPDC087598
CGCTGCACCTCCTCTCGATGTGTTTGGCTTCGCCAAACGGCGCTGCGCGCCTAACCCCCGGATGAACACCTTCGCTCGGCCTGCCGAAGGGGCTGGAGATCAACAGCCAAATCCAAAGCAGATCAAAAGATCGCAGCCTTCGGTAGCTCAGGGGACTGGGTACACCTACCAGAGTTTGGTTGGCTGTCAGGCCGCCATCGCTGGCAAGCCAGCTCCCACAGGGGTCGAGTACAACCGGTAGAAACAGGTCTACTGTCAGGCAGCCTTCGGTAGCAAGCCCCCATCCACAGTTTGAACCAGGCTCACCAACCAGCGCCTGGTCGGCTGTCAGGCCGCCATCGCTGTCACAAAAAAATGAGTACACCCCAAACGCGGCGCATGCCGCCCCACTCAACACAATGAGCGTTAGCTCGAGTACCGCTCTTGATCTAGAACGCCCGTCGGAAGGCTGAGTGGAGGGATTGATCCGGGGGTGGGAGCGCAGCGACCGTTTGGCGAGCCAAATGCATCGAGAGGAGGTGCAGCGAAGCAAACCGTAGGCGATGCGCCCGGATCAATCCCGCAGCGAAGGAACCCGAGCCTAAGCGAGGGCCGTACGTCAGGGTAAAGCCTTTTGGGTTACCTTTTCGGCGTTTGGAAAAGGTGACTCGCCGTCAGGGCGAAACCCTAAGAAGCCGTTACCGCAGCAATGGATCTGCCCCCCCAACCAATTGACTCAAATCCCCCCTCATGATCTCCTACACAACTTGTTACGGGTGCCCTTCACAGGGTGAAACGGGAAACCGGTGAATCATGTGCTTTACTCTTAAGCCATGTCAGTCCGGTGCTGCCCCCGCAACGGTAAGCGAGCGAAGCGTCAGATCCACTGTGCCAGCACGGCATGGGAAGGTGACGCTTGCAGGTCGGCCTGACGCCAACCCCTCGTGAGCCCGGAGACCGGCCCGCAACACACAGCCCGCATTTGTGCGTCGCTGAACATAACAAACCCGCGGTGGGCGGGCGCTGTTCGAACCCCTGCGTGCCCGACTCGCAAGGGTTTTCATGCGCTCTATTCACCCGCTGACACTCCAGAGGGAAGCGCCATGTCGATCATCAGCAGCACCGGCAGCAACACAGACAAAATCGCCAGCAGCACCACACTGAGCCAACGTCTGACCGCCGCCATTTTCGCGTCGATTCTCGGCGCCAGCCTCGTCTATTTCGCCGGTTTCTCGCACATCGAAGCGGTCCACAACGCTGCCCACGATACCCGCCACAGCGCCGCGTTCCCGTGCCACTGAGACCTGCCGAGATGATCAAACGAATTGCACAAACCGCAGGCTTCACCGGCCTGCTGGCCGCCCTGCTCCTCACGCTGCTGCAAAGTTTCTGGGTTTCGCCGCTGATTCTGCAGGCGGAAACTTTCGAGAAAGCCGAGCCTGTGGCTGAAGTCCACGAACACGCCGCCGGTGCCGCCGCACACACCCACGATGCCGAAGCCTGGGAGCCGGAAAACGGCTGGCAGCGCGTCGTTTCCACGACTGGCGGCAATCTGGTCGTGGCCGTGGGTTTTGCCCTGATGCTCGCCGGTCTCTACACCCTGCGCGCGCCGACCAAGACGTCGCAAGGTCTGCTCTGGGGTCTGGCCGGTTACGCCACTTTCGTATTGGCGCCGACGCTGGGCTTACCGCCAGAACTGCCAGGCACCGCAGCGGCAGATCTGGCTTCGCGACAGATCTGGTGGATCAGCACCGCCGCCTCTACCGCTGCCGGTCTGGCGCTGATCGCGTTCAGCCGTCACTGGCTGATGAAAATCCTCGGCGTGGCGATTCTCGCCGTGCCGCATGTGATCGGTGCACCACAACCGGAAGTGCATTCGATGCTGGCTCCGGAAGCCCTCGAAGCCCAATTCAAAATCGCTTCGCAGCTGACCAACGTCGCGTTCTGGCTGGCCCTGGGCCTGATCAGCGCCTGGCTGTTCCGCCGCAAAAGCGATGGTCAATACCACGCATGAGCAATGACAGCACAGCGCCGACCTTTGTGGTCGGCCTGGGCTGCCAGCGCGGCTGCCCTGCCAGCACGCTGCGCGCGTTATTCGATCAAGCCTTGCAGGCCCATCGCATCGACCTTCTGGCGGTCAAGGCTTTGGCCAGCATTGACTTGAAGCGCGATGAACCCGGTTTACAGGAGCTCGCCGCCCAACTGGCGCTGCCCTTGCTGTACTTCAGCAGTGAAGAACTGGCCAGTTATCAGCAGCGACTGAGCCACCATTCGCAGATCGCCTACGAACGCACGGGTTGCTACGGCGTGGCGGAAAGTGCGGCGCTGGCCCTCGCCGAGCAACTGATTCAAGCCCCGGCAAAACTGCTGATTTCCCGACAAAAATACGCGCAGGCAACGTTGGCATTGGCCGGCGCTGCGTAAAATCCCGATAATCCCCGCCATCGATCATGAACAATCTTCATCTGAAGCGTTGCCGCGCCTCTTTTCCAAAGGATTCAACGATGACCGTTTACTTCATCGGCGCCGGCCCCGGCGACCCGGAATTGATCACCGTCAAAGGCCAGCGACTCATCCGCAGTTGCCCGGTCATCATCTACGCAGGTTCGCTGGTGCCGGCGGCTGTGCTGGCCGGTCATCAGGCTGAAACGGTGGTCAACAGCGCTGAATTGCATCTGGAACAGATCATCGAACTGATCAAGACCGCAGATGCCAAAGGCCAGGATGTGGCGCGGGTGCATTCGGGCGATCCAAGCCTGTATGGCGCGATTGGCGAACAGATTCGCTACTTGCGAGAGCTGGATATTCCGTTCGAAATCGTTCCCGGCGTCACCGCGACAGCGGCGTGTGCGGCGCTTCTGGGCGCCGAACTGACCCTGCCGGACGTCTCGCAGAGCGTGATTCTGACCCGATATGCCGACAAGACCGCGATGCCGGCGGGTGAAGAACTGGGCAGCCTGGCCCGGCATGGCGCGACCATGGCGATTCATCTGGGGGTCAATCATCTGGAGAAAATCCTCGCTGAACTGCTACCGCATTACGGTGCGGACTGCCCGATTGCAGTGATTCATCGGGCGACGTGGCCGGATCAGGATTGGGTGGTGGGGACGATTGAGGACATTGCCGGAAAGGTCGCGGCCAAAGGGTTTCGGCGCACAGCGTTGATTCTGGTTGGGCGCGTATTGGGGAGTGAAGTGTTCAGCGAGTCATCGCTGTATCGCGCTGGGCATGCTCACCTCTATCGCCCATAACGCACATGTGGCGAGGGAGCTTGCTCCCGCTGGATCGCGCAGCGATCCCAAAACCTGTCAACGCATTCATCACGGGAAAATGCATTGCCTGGGTTGTGACTGCTACGCAGTCAAGCGGGAGCAAGCTCCCTCGCCACAGCGCCGTTCTTTATTTCGCAGCGAACACCTTAGTAGTAGGCGTTTTCTTTCTGCGTGTGGTCGGTCACGTCGCGAACACCCTTAAGCTCGGGAATACGCTCAAGCAGCGTGCGCTCGATACCTTCCTTCAGGGTCACGTCGGCCTGGCCGCAGCCCTGGCAACCGCCACCGAATTGCAGTACGGCGATGCCGTCTTCAACCACATCGATCAGGCTGACCTGACCGCCGTGGCTGGCCAGCCCCGGGTTGATTTCGGTTTGCAGGTAGTAGTTGATGCGCTCGTTGACCGGGCTGTCGGCGTTGACCATCGGCACTTTGGCGTTTGGCGCCTTGATGGTCAGCTGGCCGCCCATGCGGTCGGTGGCGTAGTCGACAACGGCGTCGTCGAGAAACGCTTCGCTGAACGAATCGATATACGCGGTGAAGCTTTTCAGCCCCAGCGCCGTATCTTCGGGTTTTTCTTCGCCCGGCTTGCAGTAGGCAATGCAGGTTTCGGCGTACTGGGTGCCAGGCTGGGTGATGAAGACGCGGATACCGATGCCCGGGGTGTTCTGCTTGGATAGCAGATCGGCCAGGTAATCGTGGGCGGCGTCGGTGATGGTAATAGCGGTCATGGAAACTCCTCGCAGGCTTGGGCG
This sequence comes from Pseudomonas sp. NPDC087598, assembly GCF_044743525.1. Classification (NCBI taxonomy): domain Bacteria; kingdom Pseudomonadati; phylum Pseudomonadota; class Gammaproteobacteria; order Pseudomonadales; family Pseudomonadaceae; genus Pseudomonas; species Pseudomonas sp. NPDC087598. The sequence continues at coordinate 4,007 of NZ_JBIUWQ010000048.1, forward strand.
CAGTTTACGCCAATCATTGCGTCGGACAAAGTCCTAGTATTTTTGTCGGGAAAGATTCTCGACAGGCTCAACCGTTGGTTCACGACCAATCCGCGCTTTAAGCCACCGATAGCTGCGCTTTTCTACCCATTCATAGCTCAACCACGAGCCCACGCCAATGGCCAGCGCGCAAACGACAAACATCAGATACGGGTTGATGCCGTAGCGCCGCGCGAGGAATCCACCAGCCGACAGTACCAGCACATGCATCAGGTACACCGAATAGGAGCAATCGCCGAGTAGCTTGAGCACACGGCTGCGCTCGACGTAACGCTCCAGCGCCATGCACGACATCACCAGAATTGCGCTCGGCACGCCCCAGTTGAGCAATCTCGGCGCCGGCGCCAAATGGTAAATCGCTAGCAACGCCACGACGATCCCCGCCACCGGCAGCCAAAGCCCGCCGCCAATCCAGCCGCGTCGATAGAGCATGCCGATACCAATCCCCAGCAAGAACTCATAAACGATGTCCGAGCGGTAGAACTCGCTGATCCAGCCAAACCCGGTCCACGCCTGACACACCGCAAACAGCAGCGCTGCGACCACCAGCAGGCGCACCTGCAAACGAAACAGCAGTGCCCAGGCAAACAGCAGGTAGAAGAGCATTTCGTAATTGAGTGTCCAGCCGACATTCAGGGTCGGATAGATCCCGTAACCGCCGGGGTTCTGCGTCGGAATGAACAACAGCGACAGCAGCAGATGGCTCCAGTCCAGCGTTTGATCGGGCAACAGTGGCTGGGCGAAAACCACCAACAACGCCATCAGCAACGTATACAGCCAATACGCCGGGACGATGCGAAACAATCGATACAGCAGGAATTGCCCGGGCCGCAGGCTTTTGTCTTCAGTCGAAAGAAAAATCACCAGACCACTGATGACGAAGAAAATGTCGACGCCCACCGCGCCCTTGTCGACGAACCACTGGCCCACCGGGCCTCGGGCTTCGAAGTCGAAAAAAATCTGCATGAAGTGATGGCAGACCACCGTCCACGCGGCGAGCGCACGCAGGGCCTGCACTGAAATCAACATCGCCCACTCCCATCACAATTCCTGAAGTACCACTAAACCCTGTGGGAGCGGGCTTGCCCGCGATGGCGGAGTGTCAGACCACATAAATGTTGAATGGGTCGCCCTCATCGCTGGCAAGCCAGCTCCCACAGGGAATGTGGGTCTAGTCAGAATTGGGACAGCAGATCACTCTCAAACGATCAAAGATTCTCGTAGCGGTTCATGTCCAGCACGCCCTCTTCCACCGGATCGGTTTCGTGCAGGTACTGGCTCAGATCGTGGAAATAGAACCAGAATTGCGGGTGGCTGCGGCGGATGCCCCAGCGTTCGACGATTTTTTCGAAACGATTGGCATCCTTGGCGCTTTCCATCGCATCGACAAACGCTGGCACCTGGTCGGCCGGAATGTTGAAGATGAAGTTCGGATAACTGCTGAGCACACCCGGATAAATGGTCAGCGTATCCAGCCCCGGCTGATAACGCAGCGACTCACCGAGCAAAAACGCCACGTTGCTGTGGGCGCGATTGCGCAGCAGGCTGTAGACCTCGCGTTTGCCGCTGGCGGTTTCGATGCGCAGCATGGTTGCTTCCGGCAATTGATCGATGACTTTCAGGCCAGCCGCCGGACGTGAGGTCAGGCGACTAAGAGCCTGTTCGGCATTCTGCAGCGCCGGATCAATGTTCGGCCGCGAGCAATAGGCGCCGTCACAGCGGTTAATTGGATCGGGCCGCGCATTGAGATCGCCATAACGCGCCAGCAACTGCATGGCGAAGTCGTATTTCGGGTCTCTCTCGTCGAGCTTCAGCGCGGTCGGCTTGTCGTCGTCGATGGCTTCATAGTCGAGCCACATCTTGAATTGGCCGCTGCTCTGGTACCAATCGTCGAGGTAGTCCTCGCGGGAGTTGGCCGGCATCAGGCGCAGAAAGTTCTGTTCGGCGCCGTTGCGGATCAGGTCGAAATACAGGCGGGTTTGTGCCTGATGCGAGACATTGCCGAACACATCGAAGTTGACCGCCAACTGGTAATAAGTGCGCTCCAGCAACGGATAGTCGAACAACCACATCGTCTGCGGCACTTCACCGATCAGGCCTTTGGTCACCGAGGCGCTGTCGAAGTGACGGAAAATGCTCAACAGCGCGTTGTCGTTGCCGGCCCACAATGTCGACCAGCTCGGCGCCGGTTGATCGGCGTAACTGTCGCGGCGCAGCGCCTCGTATTCGTTACGTTTGTCGCGATAGTTGTGCCACAGACTCAGGACGCTGCCGACATCGTCGTTCTGCCCGGGCATGGCCAACAGCGGCGTGGCCTGGCCGCGATAGTTGGGGTCGGTGATGTACAGGTCATGTTCAGGGGCCTGGAACAGCGCCCAGAAGTTGTCGCGGATCACGTCTGTGGCGATCTGCCCACGGCACACCGGGCCGCGAATAAAGGTACGGACGAAATACTCAGCGTTATCGAGCATGAACTGATAGCGCGCCTGCGCCGGAATCGCCTCAAACGTGGCAAACGGGTTGGCGCGGCTCTGCGGGCCGTAGCCGGGCAACGCGCTGACCTGCCAGTTGCCGTTGTAGAACAGGCTCTTGACCCGCGCCATCTTCGCCGCGCTGAGTGGATAAGTGATGTGGGTTTTATGCACGATCACCCCTTGCACCGGCCACAAGCGGTAGTAAACCTGGGTGCCCGGATCATCGTTGGGGCGGCGGGTGGCAATCAGGTCGATCGGCTGACCTGTCGGCGTGCGCGAGCGTACCCACTGGAAGAAATGCCCCGGCTCGCCATCCTTGAAATAGAGGTGCGCCAGGAACAAGTGCTCGAACAACCAGCGCCCGACCAGGCTCTCACGAGCGCCCGGTGCATTGAGCAGGTTTTCCCACTGGACGATCTGCAAGGCTTCTTTTGCACTTGGTGCCAGCCCTTGCTCGTCAATCGGCGCACCGGACGCCAGCCAGCGCTGCAACGTTTTGTACTGCTGATCGGTGAGCCCGGTCACCGCCAGCGGCATGCCTTCCTTCGGATGCGCGCCGGCATAGCCCTCGAATTCGGCGGGCATCGCGCACATGTTCTCGCGATTCAGGCCGAGCACGATGTCTACGGGGAGTTTGGCATTCGGCGTCAACGGGGTTTTGTGTCCCAGCTCAAGCATGCGCGCCATCAACGCGGCTTGACTGCCCTGAGCATCGAGCACCGAATAGAAGCCCTTCTGCTGCCAGGCACGTTTGCCAAAGGCGTCGTAGAACAGGCGTGTGGTCGGTGCGGCTTGCGTGCGTTCGCCATCATAGACCGGCATTTTACTTGCGCCACGTCCGGCGCCTTCGCCACTGCCCAGATTCAGCTGACAAGCAGAGTCGTAACACGCATGGCAGGCCACGCATTTCTCGGTGAAGATCGGCTGGATATCACGGGTGTAGGAAATCTTGGGTTCCTGCGCAGCGGCGCCCCAGCTGAGACACAACAAAAAAATGCTGACGACGCGGTACGACATGCCCTTGATCCCGATCCTGTAAAAAACGCCGCGATTCTACAGTATGACGCCCGCACCAACATGAGCGATATTCATGCAAAACCTCCACATGCTCTAAATCGGCACAGGTTTGTTATGATCCCGCTCCTTCGTAATGGTCTTTCCGAGTAGTCCAAATGTCCGATCGCAGCGTCCGCCTTCAAGCTCTCAAGCAAGCCCTCAAAGAGCGCATCCTGATACTCGACGGCGGTATGGGCACGATGATCCAGAGCTACAAGCTCGAAGAGCAGGATTATCGCGGTAAACGCTTCGCGGACTGGCCGAGTGACGTCAAGGGCAACAACGACCTGCTGGTGATCACCCGTCCGGACGTGATCGGCGGAATCGAAAAAGCCTATCTGGATGCCGGCGCCGACATTCTGGAAACCAACACCTTCAACGCCACGCGCATTTCCATGGCCGATTACGGCATGGAAGAGCTGGCGTACGAACTAAACGTAGAAGGCGCACGCCTGGCGCGCAAGGTCGCCGACGCCAAGACCGCCGAGAACCCGGAGAAGCCACGCTTCGTTGCCGGCGTGCTCGGCCCGACCAGCCGCACCTGCTCGCTGTCGCCGGACGTCAACAACCCTGGCTACCGCAATGTCACCTTTGATGAGCTGGTGGAAAACTACACCGAAGCCACCAAAGGTCTGATCGAGGGCGGCGCTGACCTGATCCTGATTGAAACCATTTTCGACACCCTTAACGCCAAAGCGGCGATCTTCGCCGTGCAAGGTGTGTTCGAAGAGTTGCACATCGAACTGCCGATCATGATTTCCGGGACCATCACCGACGCCTCCGGTCGTACCCTGTCGGGCCAGACCACCGAAGCGTTCTGGAACTCCGTGGCCCACGCCAAGCCAATCTCGGTCGGCCTCAACTGCGCACTCGGCGCCAGCGAACTGCGTCCGTACCTGGAAGAGCTGTCGAACAAGGCCAGCACCCATGTGTCTGCGCACCCGAACGCCGGCCTGCCGAACGAATTCGGCGAGTACGACGAACTGCCGTCGGAAACCGCCAAAGTCATCGAAGAATTTGCCCAAAGCGGTTTCCTGAATATCGTCGGCGGCTGCTGTGGCACCACGCCGGGGCATATCGAAGCCATCGCCAAAGCCGTGGCCGGTTACGCGCCACGGCAGATTCCGGACATTCCCAAGGCTTGCCGTCTCTCGGGTCTGGAGCCGTTCACCATTGACCGCAGCTCGTTGTTCGTCAATGTCGGCGAGCGCACCAACATCACCGGTTCGGCCAAGTTCGCCCGTCTGATCCGTGAAGATAACTACACCGAAGCGCTGGAAGTAGCCCTGCAGCAGGTCGAGGCCGGCGCGCAGGTGATCGACATCAACATGGACGAAGGCATGCTCGATTCGAAGAAGGCCATGGTGACCTTCCTCAATCTGATCGCCGGCGAGCCGGATATCTCTCGCGTGCCGATCATGATCGATTCGTCGAAATGGGAAGTGATCGAAGCTGGCCTCAAGTGCATTCAGGGCAAGGGCATCGTCAACTCGATCAGCATGAAAGAAGGCGTCGAGCAGTTCATCCATCACGCCAAACTGTGCAAGCGCTACGGTGCTGCGGTGGTGGTGATGGCGTTTGACGAAGCCGGCCAGGCCGACACCGAAGCGCGCAAGAAAGAGATCTGCAAACGTTCCTACGACATTCTGGTCAACGAAGTCGGCTTCCCGCCGGAAGACATCATCTTCGACCCGAACATCTTCGCCGTCGCCACCGGTATCGAAGAACACAACAACTACGCTGTGGACTTCATCAATGCCTGTGCCTACATCCGCGACGAACTGCCGTATGCGCTGACTTCCGGCGGCGTGTCCAACGTGTCGTTCTCGTTCCGTGGCAACAACCCGGTGCGCGAGGCGATCCACTCGGTGTTCCTGCTGTACGCGATCCGCGCCGGCCTGACCATGGGCATCGTCAACGCCGGTCAGCTGGAGATCTACGACCAGATCCCGGTCGAGCTGCGCGACGCCGTTGAAGACGTAATCCTCAACCGCACCCCGGAAGGCACCGACGCCCTCCTCGCCATCGCCGACAAGTACAAGGGCGACGGCAGCGTCAAGGAAGCCGAGACCGAAGAGTGGCGCAGCTGGGAGGTCAACAAGCGTCTGGAACATGCGCTGGTCAAAGGCATCACCACCCATATCGTTGAAGACACCGAAGAGTCGCGCCAGTCGTTCGCCCGCCCGATCGAAGTGATCGAAGGCCCGCTGATGTCCGGCATGAACATCGTCGGCGACCTGTTCGGCGCCGGCAAAATGTTCCTGCCGCAGGTGGTGAAATCCGCCCGAGTAATGAAGCAGGCCGTCGCGCACCTGATCCCGTTCATCGAACTGGAAAAAGGCGACAAGCCGGAAGCCAAGGGCAAGATCCTCATGGCCACGGTGAAGGGCGACGTGCACGACATCGGCAAGAACATCGTCGGCGTGGTGCTGGGCTGTAACGGCTACGACATCGTCGACCTTGGCGTGATGGTTCCGGCAGAAAAGATCCTGCAAGTGGCCAAGGAGCAGAAGTGCGACATCATCGGCCTGTCCGGCCTGATCACGCCGTCGCTGGATGAGATGGTCCATGTGGCTCGCGAGATGCAGCGTCAGGATTTCCATCTGCCATTGATGATCGGTGGCGCGACCACCTCCAAGGCGCATACGGCGGTGAAGATCGAGCCGAAGTACAGCAACGACGCGGTGGTCTACGTGACCGACGCCTCGCGTGCGGTCGGTGTAGCAACCCAGTTGCTGTCGAAAGAATTGAAGGCCGGTTTCGTCGAAAAGACCCGCCTGGAATACATCGACGTGCGCGAACGTACATCGAACCGCAGCGCCCGCACCGAGCGTCTGAGCTACGCCGCTGCCGTTGCCAAGAAGCCACAGTTCGACTGGGCCAGCTACGAGCCGGTGAAACCGACCTTCACCGGCAGCAAGGTGCTGGATAATATCGACCTCAAGGTGCTGGCCGAATACATCGACTGGACGCCGTTCTTCATCTCCTGGGATCTGGCCGGCAAGTTCCCGCGCATCCTCGAAGACGAAGTGGTCGGTGAAGCTGCCACCGCGCTGTACAAGGACGCGCAGGAAATGCTCGCCAAACTGATCGACGAGAAGCTGATCAGCGCCCGCGCAGTGTTCGGTTTCTGGCCGGCCAATCAGGTGCATGACGACGACATCGAACTGTACGGCGATGACGGCAAGCCAATGGCCAAGCTGCATCACCTGCGTCAGCAGATCATCAAGACCGACGGCAAACCGAACTTCTCCCTCGCCGACTTTGTTGCGCCGAAGGACAGCGAAGTGACCGACTACGTCGGTGGTTTCATCACCACCGCCGGCATCGGCGCCGAAGAAGTCGCCAAGGCTTATCAGGACGCTGGCGACGATTACAACTCGATCATGGTCAAGGCCCTCGCCGACCGTCTGGCCGAGGCTTGCGCCGAGTGGCTGCACCAACAGGTGCGTAAAGAACACTGGGGTTACGCCAAGGACGAAGTGCTCGACAACGACGCGCTGATCAAAGAGCAATACAGCGGCATCCGCCCTGCCCCGGGTTATCCGGCCTGCCCGGATCACACCGAGAAGGCTGCGCTGTTTGCCTTGCTCGACCCGCAAGCCGAAGAAATGCGTGCCGGCCGCAGCGGCGTGTTTCTCACCGAACACTACGCGATGTTCCCGGCGGCAGCGGTCAGCGGCTGGTATTTCGCTCACCCGCAAGCGCAGTACTTCGCAGTCGGCAAGATCGACAAGGACCAGGTGCAAAGCTACACCTCGCGTAAAGGTCAGGAGCTGAGCGTGACCGAACGCTGGCTGGCACCGAACCTCGGTTACGACAACTGAGTCCCGACCCGGGCATGAGCGCAGCGTGCGCCCATGCCCGTTCACTCACCCCCTCATTGGCGAGTTGACGGGCCCGGTTGTGGTGAGGACGGGCCAGGCAACTCCACCTCCTCAATCGGGACCAGCGCCCGCATCTCCATGCGCGACAGCTCCATCAGATTAGCGGTACTGGCAGTCGCCAACTCAACCTCGAGTTTGTGCAACGCCTTGGTGTATTGCTCCAGCGCGGGCCCCTCGGTTCTGTCGGGATGCGCCTCCTCGACCTCACCCAGGCGTGTGGAAGCGTTGCGCTCAACGACATCAAATGCGTCGGGATGGCGCTCGCGCAGATAACGCACCCAGTAATCACGCGAAATCAGATCGTTGATAAACACATCGCCTGCCTCATCGGCAAGCACCGAGGCACGCGCACTGGCGAGTTGTTGGCCGCGAATGGGCCGGCCGTACATCATGTGCTCGGGTTGCCCCGGCAACTCCAGCCCGTCGGGCCAACCCGAGGTCATGCCGATACGATATTCCAGACGCACTTCCGCCCTGTCCTGTCCGCGCCCGGCGCGTTCTGCCAGACGGTCGACCCGGCCCAGGCGAAACAGCCGGCGCGACAGATCGAGCAAGGCGCGACCGCGTTGCTCCGGCCGCTGGCGCGGGATATCGCGCAACGCGTTGTATTCATAGACCCGGCTTTCCAGTTCGCTGAATGACAGGATGCGTCCGTCGGTACAAGCGCCGTGGGTCTCGGCATTGATGAACAGCAGTTGCCGCAGTTCGGTGTTTTCCGTAGCGGCTTGTATGACTTGCCATACGCGGTGAGTCAGGTCGGCGCGTGACAGTCGGAAATCACTGGTATTGCGCAGCGTCGACAGCAAATGAAAAAACGCCTGGCGATTGTCTTCCTGGGCGAGTTGCATCCAGAGGCTGGTTCTGCTGGATCGCACATCAGCCCGTGTATCCACGAGCCAATGCTGCAAGGCTGAATCGGACACCTCAAGCGAGGGATTGAGCAGGGTTTCGATCGGCTCGACATTGGCATGAGTATCGTCGCCGCCGTCGCTGGCTCCATCGCTGTCGCCCCCTGAATCGATGTCGGAATCGAAATCACTGTCCGAATCGCTGATGAGCGCTCTGATGCGCAAATCGAGTTCCTCAGGCGATATGCCCATCACCGCAGCGTCGCCGTGCCGAGCGCTGTAATTGCGCATTTGCTCAAGACTCATGAGCGACAACTGATAAGTGTCGGTGAGCTGCGTGCCGCCGACCAGTGGTTCATGAGTGCCGTCCATCAGGCGTTCCGGGATAACCCTGAAATCGTTGCCACTGAGGTTCAAGGTCCGCAGGTTCGGTGCCTCCAGCAGCCCTTCCGGCCACTGCGCCAGACCGTTGTAAGCCAGATTCAGCATCTCGATACGGCTGAAGCTGCGGGCATCGAATTGATTGAGATGGTTATGACTTACGTCCAGCCAGCGCAATTGATCACGACCGGGCAACCGGTACAACGATTGCGCGTCCGAGAACTGGTTGCCGTTGAGCTCCAGGCGTTGCAGCCGGCCCATGCTGTGCACAGCCTCGGGCAGCGCGCTCAGTTCATTGCCGTTGAGCACCAACGTGCTCAACTCCGGGAAAGCACGCAAAAAGCCATTGGAGCCCTGCGCGGTGATTCGCGAGCCTGTCAGATTCAGCGTTCGTACATGGGCGAATTCAGCTGTCAGTGACGGTAGATCGCCGGTCCGCGGCCCCATCAGGTTGAGCACTTGCCCGGCGTCCGGAGTCAGCGCCGTGAGTCCGTCCTGCCAGCATTCGCGAATGCTCAGGGCCGCGAATCCACGTCCATCGGCACTGACCACCGCATGGGTCGAATGGGTCTCGCGGGTAAAGATCCAGCCATTGAGCTGACGCGTCAGTGATTCGCTGCTCAGTTGCCATTCGTCGAGACGGTTGCTGATCTGGCCGTCGCTCATGCCCGCGCTGCGCAGTCGCGAAATGCATTGTTCGGCCTCCGCTGGCGAAATGACCTGATTCAGATTCTGCAAACGTTCCGCCATCCCCGAGGCCTGCGCCCCGCTACTCGCCCGGCTGGGCAGCGGCAACAGGTACCCGGCGATGGACCTGGCCGTTTCGCTCGGAGGAAAGTCTGTCGGCACCGGTTCCAGCGCAAACCGTTGCAACGTCCCTACGGGCAAACCTCTGACGTTTTCAACGCGCAGTTGCGCCTCGCTCAGCGCCGTCTGGCCGGCGGGACTGAGTGTATTCCCTGTCAGGTTAATCTTGAGCAGCGCGTCGTTGTCGGCCAGAACCGACGGCGGCAGCGAATCGATGGCATTGTCGCGCAGGTCGGCCCACTCAAGCTCCGGCAAATGCTCGGCGCCGGCGGGCCAGGCCTGAAGTTCAGTGGCGCGCAGGTTCAGCGCCTTGAGACGCGTCAGCGGGGTGACGTCCAGCACCGTCAGCGGATTCTGGCTGGCATTCAAGTACTCAAGACTGGACAAGTGACTGAACTGGCTCTGTACGTGCGGCGTGACGGCAATGCGGTTTTGCGAGATATCAAGACGGCTCAATTGCGGCAAGTCGCCTGGCGCGAAAGGCAGCTCGCTGAAGCCATTGCCACTGATTTCCAGGGTCTGCGTGCCAGCGAAAGCCCGAATGAAATTGCCCACCTGCTCGACCGGCGCATCCAGCCAGCCCAGCCGCAAGGTGGTTACATCGGAGAATATTCCGGCCGGCAACGGCGGCAGTTCGCTGAGCTTTTCATAGCCCAACAGTTGCGACATCTGCACACCCGATGCGGGCAATTCGAACAGGGTGACTTTGTCATTCAAGCCATAGCGGGCACGTACGGCGACGCGCCAGTGGTTCTCCAGTGCCCGCAGTACGCTGGCGTTGGGTTCGTGGGTCCAGCGCAACACGCGCTGTGCCGTGCGCAGTTCTGCCGAAGTGCCGGGCTGAAAGAACTGGCGAAAGATCCCGGCGTGTTCGGCACGCAACGCTTCTATAGCGGCGAGCCTCGTCGCGGGCGTCTCCCAGAGCGTAAGAATCCGCTCAGGCAAGCGGTTGATCAGTCCGGCCTCACCGGTCAGAAACCCCAACTCTCCGTAGCAGTAGCCGCGCACCATCAGCGGCAGATCAACCAGATGCCCCAACGGCCCGGAGTAATTCCTGACGTACTCGTACGCGGGTTTGAAAGCGTCATGGGTAAACTTCGACCAATCCAGCGACAGTCCCGCCCAGAGTTTTTCATGTCCGCTGTAGAGGGCCTGCGGAATGACATTGATCGAGGTGTTGGACAGGTCCAGCCGCTCCAACTGTGGAAGATCCTGCGCATAGGCAGGCCACTGCGTCATGGCCGGCGCATCGATCGTGAGACTCTTCAATTGCGTAAGCGGCGCCAGATCAAGGTTGTGCACGGCGGCGGGATCGACTCCGTCGCACTCAATGTGCAACGTTTCAAGGGATGTCAGTCCCTGTAATCGTGTCGGGAAATCGCCGGCCAGCTTGTACGCATGGGATCTGAATCGCAGGCTCTTCAACGAGTGCATCGCGCTGACCGAGCGCGGCACGGTCGTCAGCGGCTGTGCACCGGCCGTGTAGATGTCGAGAAAGTTGCCGCGTTCGCCCAGCGAGAGTTTTTCCACGTTGGCAAAGTGCGCCAGAAAATCCTCGGCATTGGCATCCGTCAGCCCGCGCCCACCCACGGACAACTCGCGTACATGGCTGAAATCGGTGGTCAACCTCGGCAGCGGTTCGAGACTGCTGATCACCAAACGATCCGCACCGGGTACTTCTGCTGACAACGGCGCCTGTCGCCAACAGTCTTTGAGTGCTTGCGCGGTCAGGGTCTTGCGCTCATACGTGGCCTGTCCATCGGAGCCTGCCGGTACACCGCGAAGCGGGCGCTCCGGTGCGGGTCCCAGCCATCGTTCAAGCGAGGTATTCAGCGCGTCCCAATCGCGCTGGCGGTTCTGCAACAGGTTGAAAATGTCCTTGTCGGTTTTCCCGGTTTGCAACTGCCGGAGGATGAAACCGTTGGCCTGCTGATCGGTCAGGTGCGGATACACATCGCGCACGCGCACGGTCAAGTGCGGATTCATGCCCGGCCCGCGACCACTGGCGTAGTAGCCCAACAGCTTTTCGTTGACCCGTGTTGGCGGTTTGAACCAGGCGGCCTGCGGTTCCAGCAGGGTCACTGCCTCAGTGCGATGCTGATCAGCATGCTCGATGATGCTGCGGCGTAACTCGGCACTCTGGCTGACCTCAGGCACCCTGAGACTGCGACGGGCGTCATCGGGCAAGGCGTGCATGATCGAAGCATAGAAATTGTCGCCGACGTCTGGCTGGCTGTTGAGGGCTTCTCCTCGCTCATCGAAGGCCTGAAAACGCTGGCCCTTTTTGATCAGGTACTTTTTGTCGCGGGCGTTCTCGCTGCCAACGCTGTCGAGCAACGCGCCGCGTTCGCTGCCCTGACGAACTTCGAGGCGAACGGTTTCAGGCCAGCCCCGCAGGTTTTGCAGGGTGTGTAACGCCAGACGCCGGCTATCGGCGGTCGCGATATTTTCACTGCGCAGTCCCGCGTAAGCGCGAGTCTGGCGTCCCTGTTGCACGAACCAGCGCGCCTCTTCGACCAGACGCAGGGGCACGCCTCGGTTCGCGTTGATCCGCTCGATCTCGTCAGGCCTGGCGTGCGCAAGGATCTCCTCGGCCGCGGCGTCGCTGAGCCCCGGACGGATTTTCTGCAACAACCTGACACGCGTGTCGGCCGGCGAAGTCCCGCGATAAATACTGTCGAAAATCGCCGGCTGGCGGGCTCGGGCGTAATCGGCAATCTGCTGACTGAACTCATTGGAACGAGCCTGTCGTACGCGCGCGCCGCCCTCACCGAGCAGGCGGTTGATTTCAGGTTCATCCATCTGGGCGAGGATGCGTGCGGTCAGGTCGCCACGCAGGACGTCGGCGCGGCTCACCTTGATCGGCGCCCTGGCGACCGCACCGCGCACCTGACGCTTGGCGCCATAGGTGACCGACTCGCCGCTCAATCGGTCCTCATTGAAGATCTGCAGCACGCGGTTGGCCGGCCAGCGCTGCATTTCCGTCACCAGCGGCAATGCGTGCAGGTACAGCGGGTCAACCGCTTGGCTGCCGCGTAGTTGCGCAATCACCCGTGCAGAATCCGTATCGGCCTTGAACAGTCGCATGGCGTCCTGCAACTCGGGTGGCGGCGCTGCGTTATCCAGATGCATTTTGCGCAACGCGTTATCGCTGACCCCGCTGACATCAGCAACCCTGAGCAACTGCGCGTCGGAAAACCCATCGGTGGCATGCCCCATGCGCCGCAACAAGGTCAACCGGTCCCATTGCAAAGGACGCTCCAGCGTATGCCGCCAGGCACCTCGGCCATTGTGTTCAAGCACGGGCTGGTAAGCCTGCGGATCAGAGGGATGGCGAATGCGCCATTTGCCCAGTGATTCATCGAAGAACTGTTGGTAGGCCTGACCGCCCTGACGAAAATAGGCGTTCCCGTCGAGCAGATGCTGCCCGGACAGATTCGCACCGGTGCTGGCCTCCAGGTCCACCGGCGAAGCATAAGCACGCAGATCCGCTTTCCACAGCCGGGTTTTGCCATTGGGCAATGTCACTGGGTGCAGGTCTTCCAGCACTGCGGGGGCTTTGGCCGCCTGAAACTTGCGCACCCCGGCACCCACCCCGGCCATCAGCGCAATCTGCACGAGGTTTTCGGCCACATCCACCAGATGATCCTTGGCCGCCCGACGATCACCCTCTCCCCACTCGACCGCCCCCTCAAGGGTTTCGTACAACAGCTGCCCGGCCATCACCACCATCATCACTTCGCCGAGCACCGGCACGAACATCGACACCAGGTTCAGGCCCAGCAGACCGACTTGCATCAGGTGGGCGAGTTTCGCCTCTCGGGCCTTGGCGTCGACCTCTTGGGTCGGCACCGCATGACTGCGCGCATCGGCCAGTACCTTGGCGCAATGTTGCCGGTGGAGGTACTCCCAGAGATCCTCGTTTTCCGCCCAGATGCCTCGCCCCTTGCGCGTGAGGGTCGAAGGTGCGAGATACGGATCCGGCGCCGGTTCCAGTTTCGCCGCAATCTCCGGTGGCAACTCCTTGATACGGGTGAATGCCGTGGTGGGCATCACCGCGTCGATAATCGTGCGCCAGGGCGAGCGCCAAGGATCGCTCGGGGAGTCGGCAGCCTTCTGCGTGAACTGGCTGAAATAGTACGGACGCTGGTCGTAGGGGACGAACTGGCTGAAAAAGCGTTGGTGCGGCGTCGGCTCTGCGCCGGCCAGCGCGGCGCTTCTTGCGGTGAACTGGCGCTTGAACTCCTGCTTCATCTGCGAGCCGCCGTAGCGCTTGAGCGGGTGCTCGGGATCGTTGGGAACGTAGAGAATCACTTCGTCGCTGTAACGATATTTTTCGCAGATCGAGAAGGCCACGCAGCCGGTCATGCGCTTTTTCATCAAGCCCAGGTCTTCGAACCAGACTTGCTTGTTGCCCATCCACGGATGCCTCTCGCCGTTGATCACCGAGACGATCATGCGGTAGTCCGCAGGTTCGATGTCTTTTTTCAGCAGCGCCAGTTCGGCGGCAGCGCGCATGGCTGCCTTCTGACTGGCGATGAACGGCTCGCGAAGTGCGGTGGGCGCCGTCGTGGCGTGCGGATAAAAAAAGCCCTTCAGGTACGCCTGGTATTGCTTGCCGATATCCAGGCTGCGGCACAACGTCAGAAACTGGCTGACGCTCAGGTTTACCGCCACCGCTTCGTAAGTGCCCGGCGCAGTGGTTTGCACAACGAACCCGGAAGTCGCGTGATAGGCCCCCGGCTGGCATTCGTAAGCTTCGAAATTGTGCAACGTGGCGTCGAGCATCGATAGCTTGAGCACTTCAAACGACGACAGTTCGATCTCGAAAATGCTGATTTCCAATGGGCGTCGCAGGCACAGCAGGGTCTTGTCGACATCGACCTGAAGCTGGAATTGGTCTTTCAGGGCCTTGATCAACAGAGGCCGGGCGAAGGCATCAACGTCCTGAAACGCCGCCATGCTTTTGTCCAGCCGATTCTGCGCATCAAGACTGGCCACGAGGCTTGCATTCAATGCCTCGCGCTGGTCAGCACGGGCGTTCCGATACCACACTGGCAACGTTGTATGAATGTCCTTGAACGCCTGGCGTCTTTGCGCCGAAGCGTCGGTCAACCATTGCGGGATGGATTGTTCGAGGAAGTCGCCGTGCAGGCTTTGGGTGGCCGCCGGCGGCACAGTTGGCGCAGGAGATGGGATTACGGTCATGGTCGCTCCTTTTTGGTGGAGCCAAGAGCAGACCATCTCGGGCACGGGCATCTGCGGTAGATAGATATCGCGCGATGAATGGATACCTGTCGACTGTATGGGCGTGCGGCGGCAGGCCATCAAGTGGCAAGTTGGCTATGCTCATCTGGACAACTGACGTTACGAGGGATTTATGGACGATCCAGTCGACAACAAACCGCCGAGCTTCTGGCAAATGCTGCACAGCGTGATGGCCGCCGCGTTCGGCGTGCAGAGCGGCAAGAACCGGGCAAGGGACTTCACCCATGGCAAGCCCAGCCATTTCGTGGTGCTGGGCATTCTGTTCACGGCGGTGTTCGCCCTGACCCTGTTTGCCATCGTCAAACTGGTGCTGCATTTCGCCGGGGTGTGACGATTTTCAGTGCATCAGGGTCTGCAAGGTGAACGGGTAACGGTAAGAGGCCGGCCGGCCCTTGGCCGATAGTTTGCGAAAACTCACGCCGTAGTTCGGCGACTCGCCCATGGCGAGCATTTGCCGGGCCTGTTTTTTGTCGATCAGTTGCAGCAAGGGCAACTGCCGGTCACGCCCGCCGAACTGATTCAGATCGACGCCTTGCTGATAGTCGTGCACTTCCACCAGCGCCCAGCCGCCAAGGGTGAAATGCCCGCCCAACAACGCACTCAGACGCCCATCGACCATTGCCTGCAACGCCGCCGGTGAAGTATTGACCGCGCTGAATAGCGCGTCCTTGCCCGGAACCTTGCCGGCCTCGGAAAACGCCTGCATCGCGCCGAACGCCATCTCATCATTGGCCGACCACACCAGTGACACTTTCGGATACCGGGCGAACAGCTGTTTTGCCTGTTCGTAGGCGCGTTGCTGCGTCCAGCCGCTGTAAACCAGTTGACGCAGGCGAACCTGCGGATGCTCGGCCAGGGCGCGCTGCATGCCGTGTTCGCGCAATTGCGCCGACGGGGTGATCTTCAGACCGGAGAACGCCAGCATTTCAATCGCTTCATTCGCAGCCACGGGCGGGTGCAGACGAATCAGTTCCTTCATCATCAGATAACCGCCCTCCTCGTCATTCGGCACCAGACTGCCGATGCGATCGGTGCGCTCGCCGACCAGCGCCTGCTGATTCGGCGTCAGCGCGGCGTTGACGATGAACAGCTTTACGCCGCTGTTCTGCGCAAGCCGCAGGATCTGCGGCGCAACGTATTGCTCGTTGGCGAAAATCAGATAGTCGGGCCGATTCGGCCCCTGCAACGCAAGACGGGCCTGAGCCAGGGTGAGTTCCGGCTGGCGCTGGGAATAGAGGATTTGCAGATCGATCCCCAGATCCCGGGCGGCCGCCTGCATGAATTGCGAATAACTGCGCCAAAAGGCTTCCTGCGTCGAGCCCGGGTTCAGAAACAGCACAGACTCTGCGCGCGTGCAGGTGGAAAACACCGCACCGAACAACAGAAAGCTGACGTGGAGAAACTTGAACATGAATCATCCGGGCCCAAGGAAAAATGGCCGCGCATTATAGCCATCCAATCACCGGCTATTGACGCCTGATCCCGTTTTTTGTCCGACAATCGTCGGGCGCGGGCCCGGATGGGTCGTTTACTGATGACTGACCCAGAATACCGCTGTCCCCACGACCAGAATGATCAGGAACAAAATGGCCCATGCATCAACGCTGCTATCGCTTTTCCTTGCCTTGGTCGGATTGCTCATTGCATCGCCTCTTATCGGTTTTATCGGTGATTGCAGAAAGACTCGTCCACAGTTAAGACGATGATTGTCCGCACGACAAATGTGGAATAGTTAATAACCGTTCTCGTTAGGCGATTTGGTTCTTTACATATACTCAAACATCACTTTTGCGCATAACTGCAAACGGGTATATTGCCCCGGCTCCGTTAGGGAGCGCGCGGCCGTGCGCGCAGAATTGCAGAGGCACCATCGGACTCCAGCAAGCGAAAACGCAGCGTTTTCCGAGTAGCCCAAAGCCTGAGAACAGGACTTATATGTACGTATACGACGAGTACGATCAGCGGATCATCGAGGACCGCGTCAAGCAGTTCCGTGATCAGACCCGACGCTATCTGGCAGGTGAGCTGAGCGAAGAAGAATTCCGCCCCCTGCGCCTGCAAAATGGCCTGTACATCCAGCGCTTTGCGCCGATGTTGCGTGTGGCGGTGCCTTACGGCCAACTGACTTCGCGTCAGACGCGCATGATGGCCAAAATTGCCCGTGACTACGACAAGGGCTACGCCCACATCAGTACCCGGCAGAACGTGCAGTTCAACTGGCCGGCGGTGGAAGACATCCCGGATATCCTTGCCGAACTGGCCACCGTGCAGATGCACGCGATCCAGACCAGCGGCAACTGCCTGCGCAACGTCACCACCGACCAGTTCGCCGGTGTCGCCGCCGACGAATTGATCGACCCGCGCCCATGGTGCGAAATCGTCCGCCAGTGGACCACCTTCCACCCGGAATTCGCCTACCTGCCGCGCAAATTCAAGATTGCCGTCAACGGTTCCACCGCTGACCGCGCCGCCATCGAAGTGCACGACATCGGTCTTGAACCCGTGCATAACGCAGCCGGCGAGCTGGGTTTCCGCGTACTGGTTGGCGGTGGCCTCGGTCGTACTCCGGTGGTCGGTGCGTTCATCAACGAGTTCCTGCCATGGCAGGATCTGTTGAGCTACCTCGACGCCATCCTGCGGGTCTATAACCGCTACGGCCGTCGCGACAACAAATACAAGGCGCGGATCAAGATCCTCGTCAAAGCCCTCACGCCTGAAGTGTTCGCCCAGAAAGTCGATGCGGAAATGGAGCACCTGCGCGGTGGCCAGACCACGTTGACCGAAGCCGAACTGCACCGTGTGGCCAAGCACTTCGTCGATCCGGACTACAAGGCGCTGGACAACCAGAACGCCGAACTGGCCGCACTCGACAAGGAACATCCAGGCTTCGCCCGCTGGCGCACCCGCAACACCCTGGCGCACAAGAAGCCGGGTTATGTGGCCGTGACCCTGTCACTGAAGCCAACCGGCGTTGCCCCGGGCGACATCACAGACAAACAGCTCGACGCTGTTGCCGATCTCGCCGACCGTTACAGCTTCGGTCAACTGCGCACCTCCCACGAGCAGAACATCATTCTTGCCGATGTCGAGCAGGACAAGCTGTTCACCCTGTGGGGCGAGTTGCGTGAAGGCGGTTTCGCTACGCCGAACATTGGTCTGCTGACCGACATCATCTGCTGCCCTGGCGGTGATTTCTGCTCGCTGGCCAACGCCAAGTCGATCCCGATTGCCGAATCGATCCAGCGCCGTTTCGACGACCTCGATTACCTGTTCGACATCGGTGAGCTGGACCTGAACATCTCCGGTTGCATGAACGCCTGTGGTCACCACCATGTGGGCCACATCGGCATTCTCGGCGTGGACAAAAAAGGCGAAGAGTTCTATCAGGTCTCCCTCGGCGGCAGCGCCAGCCGTGACGCGAGCCTGGGCAAGATCCTCGGCCCGTCCTTCGCTCAGGAAGCCATGCCTGACGTCATTTCGAAGCTGATCGACGTGTACGTGGAACAACGTACCGAAGACGAGCGCTTCATCGACACTTATCAGCGTATTGGCATCGACCTCTTCAAGGAACGCGTCTATGCAGCGAATCATTAAGAACAACGAAGTCGTCGACGAAACCTGGCACTTGCTGCCCAAGGATTTCAACATCGACGAGATCAGCAACTGCGACGATCTGATCGTTCCGCTGCAACTGTGGCGCGAACACAGCCGTATGCTCAAGGCCCGCGATGGCGGCCTGGGCGTGTGGCTGGACGCCGACGAAGAAGCCGAGGAAATCGGTGACGACGTCGCCGAGTTCCAGGTCATTGCCTTGAACTTCCCGGCCTTCACTGACGGCCGCAATTACTCCAACGCACGCCTCCTGCGTGACCGATACGGTTTCAAAGGCGAGCTGCGGGCAATCGGCGACGTGCTGCGCGACCAGTTGTTCTACATGCACCGCTGCGGCTTCGACGCCTTTGCGGTGCGTGCGGACAAAGACCCTTACGAAGCCCTGGAAGGTCTCAAGGACTTCTCGGTGACCTATCAGGCCGCCACTGACGAACCGCTGCCGCTGTTCCGTCGTCGTTGATAATCAAACCTTGAGCCCGTGTCCACGGGCTCAAGGCTTTTCGCTTCCCTCCTTCCTTCATACGATCATTCGCCTGCCACGGGAAACGGCCTGCCCATGGCTGCCCAGTCCCTGAACAGCTTCGCGCGGTTTTCCAGTACTTGGAAAAGCGCCATGGGGTTGTCTGCATCGTCCGCAGCGGCTACTACGTTTTGACTCAATCGGTGCCAGAGATCGGGGGATTCATCCGCCTCGCTCAACAGCCGCCAGACCCGGACTTGCAACTCCGAATAGATAACGCGAAATTCCGGCGTCAGGCTGACCCCGTCAAGCGTGCGCAAGAAGCGTCTGCCAACCGGTTTGGCGGCCAGGCGCTGCCAGATCGCCAAACGGGCATTGCTCAGTTGCTGCTCCGTATTGCGCAGCCATACTCCGGCTTCTCCATGCAGAGGTCCCGGTGCGCCCAGCCAGACGTTGAAACCACAACGCCGCCGATGCGCGACAAAGCGTAACAAGGTGTCCTCATCTGTCAGCGGATTGCCCCACAACTGCACGCGCCCCGGAGCGATGGCCTGCGCGAGCACTGCCCGCGGAACCCGGGCAATCTGGTTGCCACGCAGATCCAGCGACGTCAGATAAGGCTCGTCGCGAATCCCGATCGGGCACGTGCTGATACCGGTATTGCGCAGACTCACTTCCCGCAGATTGTTCATGCCTTGCAACATCGGCGGGACGCCCAGCGGGTTTTCACTCAAGTCCAGCACTTGCAGATTGCTCAGGCTGCCCAGTTGCGCAGCGGTGTTCTCTCGCAGAACCAAATGGGTTGCGCGCAGATCCAGCTTCGTCAGTTGCACAAGCGACGGGATCACCGAGGGCAGCGCGCTGTGCAACACGCCCATGGCATCGGCCACCCGCAGATCGACGCTTTCCAGATTCAGCGTTCGCAAATGGGGGAAAGACTCAAGAAAGCCGTTCAGGCTCTCGCGCTCGACCACGTGGAAGCCACGCAAGGACAGCTCGATCACCTCATTGAAGCGGGTACTTACCTGCGGCAAACGGTGAAAATCTTCGAACTCCAGGTTCAGCTTGTAGCCCGTCAACACACCGTCAACGTAAAGGCGACTTTCCGCAGGCGGCCGCTTCTGCCAGATTTCGAGCAGTTCCTCGGCCAGTTCCCGGCGACACTCTCGTTCGTAAGCCAGCGTGTGTTGCAACAGGTTGACGTTGTACGCCTCGATTTGCGCGGGCGTCATGCCGGCGGCATCTTCGTCGTCAGCATCCATGAACTCGATATCCATGTCATCGACATCGGTCAAACTCTGTTCGATCCAGCCATTCAGATCCATGACCAACACCTGCAACTGCTCCTTCAGGTGATCGAGGCGCAACTGCGCATTGGCGCCCTCCCGCAACAGCCATGCATCGACCTCCACATAGCTGAAACCGGGATAAACATCCCTGACCTGTAAGCGCATCATTGCGTGGGTCAGCGCCGCTGACTGTGCAGTGTCGGGAAAACCGCCTCCGCGCAATCCCTGCATTTCGAAGGGCAACCCCATGTCCATTCTGCCAAGCCCCGCTGCCAACGCTGAACGCGACAACGCCAGATCGCGCAACTTGAACTTGAGTCCGTCAGCCACGTTCAGCACGGGTAACTGCAGCGCCGAGCGCTCGTCGGGGGTCAAAACTTGGGTAATTGCTTCGAAAATATCCGCATGACCCACGGTGCCTGGAGCGGCATCAATGGACTGATAGCGCGTGCCGATTTTTATCAAGTGACGACACGTGGCGGCATCCAGCGCTCCGGTGCGATCCAGCACACGCCCGAGCGCAGAGCCATCGCGAATTTCCAGTCGCAAGTCTTGCGGCCATCCGGGGAGATTTTTCAGTGAATGCAGTACCAGTGTGTCCGAATCGGCGTGGCTGACCGATTGCAGATAAAGGCTTTCGTGAGCGCGAACCCAGCGGACATGCTCCTGATACTGTCGCGCCTTGCTGTCGAGGTTCTTGAACAGCACCCTGGCACGGGCCGTCTCAGGCGTGCCCGCGAGATCGACGCCATAGCGATCAAGCATCTGTTCAACAGCGTTTTTCGGCAACCCGGGGTATTGCTGCTGAAAAAGCCGCACCCAGGCATTTTCTGAACGCTGGAGGGCCTGATAGCGATCGTCGAACCATGCGGCTCGGCGGGCCTGCAACGCCTCTTGAACGGCGCTGTCCTTTGGCAGGTTTTTCGCGTCGAACTGCATTGAGCGCAAAGCTTGCGTCACGTCCTGATCAATCTGGAACCGACTGATAATGTCGGCCAGCATGGGATCGGGCTGACGGCCGCTGCGAATCATGCGCAGCACATCGTCATCGACGGCGCTGACCTTGCCAATCTGTAGCAGTACCTCGTCGCTGAAGCTCTGCACCGTGGGGCCAATGCCCCGCAACAAGCTCAGGCGGGTTTGCGGCTCGACTGGCACCGCAGGCGTTTCCACAGCGGCAAACTTTTCTGAAGGTGCCACCGGCTGTTCATCTTCCAGACTGGTGACGAGCGTGGCTTCACGGCCTTCATTTTTCAGGCTGGCCAGTGCACCGGCCAACGGCAAGGAGTTGAGTAAACCGAAGACCGTGCGGGTCACACCAGCGGCACGCTCATTTGACGTTTCACCGTCAATGGCCTGATCCAGACCATACGCCGCGTCGATCAGGCCAGCCAGGGCCAGGATCCCTTCACCACCCGGGAAAAACAATGCCAAGGGCGCAAAGCGGTTGAGCCACTGCACTACCGGCTCGACAATCGAGCTGAGGCTGTCGCGGTTGACCTGACCGTCGTCACGAATGCTCGAGACGCTGTCCCCGGCCACCTGCTTCATCGCTGCCACCAATTGCGCAAACGGATCGACGCCAGCGAGCACGCTTTCAAAATCGATGTAGTCGTGCGGATCCCAGTAACCGTCGTTGTTGAAGAATCCAGCCTCCTTCGTCAATCGGTGCATCGCCGGATAGATCGCCATCCCCTCAAGCGCGGTCAGGACGCCCGCATGAAAGGTGCCATCCTGGCGGTCATCCTTCTGAAAATGCTCCGAGAGGGCTTTTTTGGTCGAGTCCGCTTTGCCTTGGGTGACGATCCACTCCCGCAAGGCATGCTCATCGGCGAACTCATGCAAGGGCGAAGAGTTGCCGGGAATGTAGAGCAACAGCATGGAAGCCGAGCGCCGGCGAAAACACCAGATGTCCGTCGCGGTATAGCGATACAGCTTCAGACGACTCGCTTCGAAACCTGGCGGGATTCGGGTCGGCGCTTGCAGTTGTTTGAGGGTCAGGCTTTTCCAGGTTTGCAGGACAGGCAACGCTGCCGCTTGCAGGGCAAGCGCAAGGCCCTGAACCGACAGACTGCCCTCAAAACGTTGCAGGTGGGCCGCCATGACAAATGCAGCCTTCACCGAGGTTCTCAATGGATAAGGTGCCGCCGCGCCGATGACCGGGTCTGACGGCCAGGATTGATCGAGGTAGGTCTGATACAGGTCTGCCAGCATCAGGTCCCAGACCCATTTCTTGAATTCGGCGGGCCGCAACTGAATCTGGGTGCCCGGCCCATAGGTCTGTGGAACCGTTGCGCGGTAAATGCCTTCATACGTGTCGTGATTGCCGCTGCCAGTCGTGGCGAATTCATCCACGTTGTCGACAATCCGCACTGTTGGCCCCAGATCGGGTGGTTGATACAGCCCGAATGCAGTTTCGCCAATACGCCCGTCACCCGTGACCTGGTAATTGCCGAGCAACGCATTGATCAGGGTTTGCGCGTTTTTCACGCGTCCCTGATGAATGCCTTTCCTGGCAGGGTGCCCACGGTAGTTGTAATCCAGCGTGACCAGTAATGCGCTATGCGGATCAATCGCAGTGCCCCACTTCTTTTTGATCAGGGCGCCACCAAACTGCGCGGGGGTTTGTGGCAAGGCGATGTCCACCGCGGCCTGGAGCTCACCAGACAATGTGGCGGCGGACGTGAGCGGCGCGTCTTGGGCTGAGTCAGTCATGTGCATTCCATTGCAACAGATTGGAAGCACCAGACTACCCAGACCCGAAGCACGAGTCAGTCGGACTGATCGGCAGGATGCCTAGGACGTTTCGCTGCTGTGACGGGAAAAATGCCTGACGGCAGACGAAAAAAACCGCGGAAGTCCGCGGTTTTTTGTCTGCCGGTGACGAACGCCGGATTACCAGAAACGTTGCTGGGTCAAACGACTCCACCAGCTCAACAGCACGCGATCCACCGAACCGCTGGCCGCCATGCCGATGCGCTCTTGCAGGCTTTTGCGCTCGGCGTAATGCAAGTGATAGACCTCGGCCTGTTTGGCTTTCTGTGCGAGGTACTCATCGCTGGTCTTGAGTTCATCGACCAATTGTTTGTCCAGCGCCGCAACGCCGAGCCAGACTTCGCCGGTCGCCACTTCGTCGATGGCCAGTTGCGGGCGGTAGCGGGCAACGAAGTTCTTGAACAGTTGGTGAGTGATGTCGAGGTCTTCCTGGAACTTCTCGCGGCCCTTCTCGGTGTTTTCGCCGAATACGGTCAATGTGCGTTTGTACTCACCGGCGGTCAGCACTTCAAAATCGATATCGTGCTTCTTCAGCAAGCGATTGACGTTAGGCAACTGCGCAACCACACCAATCGAGCCCAGAATCGCGAATGGCGCACTGATGATCTTCTCGCCGATGCACGCCATCATGTAGCCGCCGCTCGCCGCGACCTTGTCGATGCACACCGTCAGCGGCACGCCGGCTTCGCGGATACGCGCCAGTTGCGACGATGCCAGACCGTAGCTGTGCACCATGCCGCCGCCACTTTCCAGACGCAGGACGACTTCATCCTTGGGCGTGGCGAGGGTCAGCAACGCGGTGATTTCGTGGCGCAGGCTCTCGGTGGCCGAGGCCTTGATGTCGCCATCGAAATCCAGCACGAACACGCGAGGTTTGGCCTCGGGCTTTTTCTTTTGCTTCTTCTCGCTTTTCTCGGACTTGGCCTCGCCCTTGCGCAACGCCTTGAGCTGATCCTTGTCGAGCAGCGTCTGCTCCAGACGCTCACGAAGGCCTTTATAGAAATCATTGAGCTTACTGACCTGCAACTGCCCCGCCGATTTGCGCCGGCCCTTGCTGCGCAACGCGGCAAAACTGGCGAGCACCACCAGGATGGCGATCACCAAGGTGACGGTCTTGGCCAGGAAACTGGCGTATTCGGTGAAAAACTCCACAGAGACTCCTCAAAACGATGTGTGGATGTGCGGCAAGCGCGCAATGGTTCCAGCATACCCATGCGCCGGCTCGTCGGCCAGCCGTGAAACCTCTGGCAACACGCCTGTAACGGGCATTTCAAACAAGCGTATGTTTTTTCATTGACAGCTCTGCATCATCCTCATAACCTCGCCAAACCTTCAACGTACCGGGATGACGCGGACGTGGGCAGCATCTATTTGATTCGACATGGCCAGGCCTCCTTTGGTGCAGACGACTATGACGTCCTGTCGCCGACCGGTGTGCGCCAGGCAGAAATCCTCGGCCAACACCTGGCTGAGCTGGGGATCCGCTTCGATCGCTGCCTGGCGGGTGACCTGCGCCGTCAGCAACACACGGCCACCAGCGCGCTGGAACAGTTCACCGCCAAAGGCCTGTCGGTGCCGACGCTGGAAACCGATTCCGCCTTCAACGAATTCGATGCCGACGCGGTGATTCGCGCCCTGCTCCCGGCGATGCTGCCGGACGAACCGGAAGCCCTCGAGATCCTGCGCAACGCCGCGCAAAACCGTGGTGAGTTCCAGCGCATCTTTGCCTTGATCATCGAGCGCTGGCTGGCCGGCACCTACGATACTCCGGGGCTGGAGAGCTGGCTGGGGTTCGTCGAGCGTGTCCAGGGCGGCTTGCACCGGATTCTCGAGCAGGCAGAAAAGAACCAGAAAATCGCGGTATTCACCTCTGGCGGCACCATCACTGCCCTGCTCCACCTCATTACGCAAATGCCTGCCAGGCAGGCCTTTGAGTTGAACTGGCAAATCGTCAACACCTCGCTCAACCAGCTGAAGTTCCGCGGTCGCGAGGTGGCTTTGGCCTCCTTCAACAGTCATGCACATCTGCAACTGCTGAAGGCCCCGGAACTCATCACTTTCCGTTGAGTCCGGATTACCGTGAACCTTGCTGTATCAACCAGCTTTTATTACCCAAGAAAGGATTGAACCATGACCTCCGTAGCTGACGCCGTACAAGCAATGAAAGCCAAGTTCAACCCAGCCGCTGCTGCCGGTCTGGATCTGGTCTTCGGTTTCCGCATCGACGACACCAAGAACTTCTCGCTGATCGTCAAGGACAGCACCTGCGAGCTGCAAGAAGGCGAGAACCCGGACGCCCAGGTCACTCTGGTGATGGACGGCGAAACCCTGGAAGGCATCGTCGACGGTTCGACCGACGGCATGCAGGCGTTCATGGGCGGCAAACTGCGCGCTGAAGGCGACATGATGCTGGCGATGAAACTGTCCGAGCTGTTCCCTTCGTAAGACTGCGGTTCGCTTACAAACAAATCCCGCCTGGTTGGCGGGATTTGTCGTTTCAGGGTCACTGGATGCCGTCGGCGTCCAGCTCCTTGAAGACCTGCCGATCGGCGATCTGGGTCTGACTGTCGGGGTACATTAACTGGACGCTGCCACCGGGGATGATTTCACCGGTTTGCGCATCACGGGCGAAGGTGATGACATACCGCTCACCCTGATACTTCAGGTAAATGTTGTAATAATCCTGCGGCTGATCCGGCGCTTCGAAGGCGCTGTAGCGATAGCGGATGCGTGGAACCAGCATCGGCCATTCCTTGCCAAGCAAGTCGCCATTGACCGGCGGATCCGCCGCCTCGAGGGCAACAATGGCGCCGGCTACCAACTCATCGTTGTCGCTTGGTTTGAAAGGCAATGGTCTGTTACGAAGCATGGTTACAGCGCTTTTTTTTCCATCGACAACATCACTACGGTACATGTCGGTACGAAACCATTTTGTTGCATCAAAACGGTTCTCTTCCGGACTCCAGTCGCCGTAATACATCATCACTTTCTCGCTCATCGCATCTTCCCTTGTGTGCAGATATAGACCCATCGCACTAAAAACCAGCAAAAAGGCCGCTATGACACCCACGCGCTTGTGAAAATTAACAGTCATGGCTGTGCCGGTTGCCCTTTTTTAAACTTCAGTTGCTGCTTCGGTGGGCCCAAAGGCGTATTGCCTGACCGCACCTTTCCGACAGCCCCATAATCGTCCAGCGGATAGCTCATGTTCTTTTCATTTTTCGTGCGGCTCTGGGCATGCATCAACAGCTTTTTGTCGTTTTCGGTCGCCAGCGCCGGCGGCTGGACCGGGGCTGTTTCGCCCGGCAGCTCCAAGGTGTCGTCCTTCTTCGACAATCTGTATTCAGCGAGACGCCGTTCGTAGCCAGCCTTCTTGATCCTGAATGCAGATTTGGCTCGATCGTCCGACGCTACGCGCGCCTTCGCCCCCTCCAGACCATCACGATCTGCATCGCTGCCATACGTTTGGTCGTAAAGGCTGCGCCGCGGGTAAGCATGAATAGTTGCCCCGGTGGAATCAGCAAGTCTCTGTGCAAGACTGAGTTCGTAATGCTCCTGGCCTTCACTGACCAGCGCAGTCTCGTCCACCCCCAAACCGGTTCGGCACGCGTAAGAAAAAATATTGGCGCCCAAGGCAAAGGCATCAGGCTGCAACTGACTGGCCTGCGCAGGTCCAAAGCGGTAGCTGGCGTCCTTGCCTTCGATTTCGTAACCGAACTCGATATTGAACACCACGCCGTGGGCAAAGATATCAAGCTGTTTGATCTCGCGCTTTTCTTCTACCCGCTTGTTTATGAAAGCAACCAGTTCGGCGGCTGAATCAATCTCAAGGTATTCGGCTTTGTAGGTATTAACGACAAGTTCTTTAAGCGTGGCGCGCATTTTGGGGTCGTATTCCGCGACAAACAGCAGAAAGAAGGTCTTGTCCGCGGCCCCCTTTTTAACGTTCGAATAGTCTCTCAACTGGCCGACACCTTGGTTGATGAAACTCATCTTGTTACCGTAATTTCCGCGAATCTCCGTCCAGCGACTAATGTGGTAAGAGCCAACCACCGTTACATAATCGTACTTGAGCGTGCCCTTCACCTGCGTCGTCGCGTGTTGATCGCTGGTCTCGCCCTGTTTCTTGTCCGGTGTCGCCACGGTGAACCTTCCTTAGTAAGCGATGCCCAGTGCATCCAGGTGAGCGGCGGCTTCCTTGCCCCATTGCACGACAATGGAAGTCGGATCAGCGGTGAACACCCGTGCGGCGTTGCCGTGGTTGTCGGTATGGCCGACAAGGCGTTGGCCGTCACCGGTTTCGATGCAAAAGAGCATGTCGGGAATGGCTTCGCCGGTGGTTTCGTCGACCAGTTGGAAACGTTCACTGTGTTTGGGGACCGTCACGATCGGAATGAACGGTGCGGCGCCGGCCTGGGTGCCGACGAAGACGTCGCCAGAGCCGGTGATGATCATGCCGCCGTGGGCGGTGGCACTGCCGAGAAACGCAATGGGTTGGCCATTGATCAGGATGTTACCGATGCCTTCGCTGACCGCATCGCCGCAGGCCGTGGCGTCGCCGACGCGCAA
Source organism: Pseudomonas sp. NPDC087598 (assembly GCF_044743525.1). Taxonomy (NCBI): domain Bacteria; kingdom Pseudomonadati; phylum Pseudomonadota; class Gammaproteobacteria; order Pseudomonadales; family Pseudomonadaceae; genus Pseudomonas; species Pseudomonas sp. NPDC087598. The sequence goes on from NZ_JBIUWQ010000048.1 coordinate 31,472, forward strand.
CACCGGCATGCCGTTGATGTTCACGTTGGGTGAACCGGCGGTGCTTGCATTGGTGCCGTGGCCGGTTACCGGGCAGGCGTTGAGATCACTGAGTCGGGCGGCAGGTTTTGCCATCATCTACATCCTTGTGAGAGCCAAGCCGCGGAATGTACCGGATCTAGACCAGGGATAAAAGTCTGTCCTTGGCTGCAAGGGGCAAATCCGGCGCAGCGAACGATGCGGCCAGCAACTCTCGCGTATAAGGATGGCGCGCCTGACGAAACAGCTCATCCGTTTCGCCTCGTTCCACCACCTCGCCATCCTTCATTACGATCAAGTCATGCGCCAGCGCCCGCACCACCGCCAGATCGTGGCTGATGAACAGGTAGGTCAAGCCGTACTCCTCCTGCAATCGCCGCAACAAACCAACGATCTGTTTTTGCACCGTACGATCCAGCGCCGAGGTCGGTTCATCCAGCAGGATCAGGTCCGGTTTGAGCACCAGCGCGCGGGCGATGGCGATGCGTTGTCGCTGACCACCGGAAAACTCATGGGGATAGCGATGACGCGTTGCCGGATCGAGGCCGACTTCGCGTAGCACGGCAATCACCGCCTGCTCCCGCTCGTCAGCGTTCAGATCACTGTGCACGCGCAGTCCTTCGGCGATGATCTGCTCCACGCAAAGACGCGGGCTGAGACTGCCGAACGGATCCTGAAACACCACTTGCAGACGTTTGCGCAGTGGCCGCAGTTGCTTGCCGCTCAGCAGTTCCAGCGCCTCACCCTGAAAGCGAATGCGGCCCTCGGCATCAATCAGGCGCAGGATCGCCTGCCCCAGTGTGGATTTGCCGGAACCTGATTCGCCGACGATCCCCAGAGTCTTGCCGCGCTGCAGCGTCAGACCAATCCCCTTCACCGCCTCTAGATAAGTCTTGGGCCGCAGCCAGCCACCGCCCAGTCGGAAACGGACATTCAGATCACTCACCTGCAACAGATCTTCCGCCGCATCGCGACAGAGTGCCGTGCCGCCCGGTTCGGCATTGAGCAATTCAATGCTGTAAGGATGCTGCGGTGCGCTGAACAACCGCTCGCAAGACGCCTGCTCGACAATTAATCCACCGCGCATCACTGCCACTCGCTGAGCGATAGTGCGCACCAGATTAAGGTCATGGCTGATGATCAACAGCGCCATGCCCAGGCGCGACTGCAACTCTTTCAACAGCAGCAGAATCTTGCGCTGCACGGTGACGTCCAGTGCTGTGGTCGGTTCATCGGCGATCAGCAGTTGCGGCTCGCACGCCAGCGCCATCGCGATCATCACCCGTTGCCGCTGACCACCGGAGAGTTGATGCGGATAAGCCTTAAGCCGTTCGCGTGGACGCTGAATGCCGACCAGTTCCAGCAGTTCAAGAATACGCTCGCGGGCGGCCGCACCGGCCAGGCCCTTGTGCAGGGCAAGGCTTTCACCGAGTTGTCGTTCAATGCTGTGCAGCGGATTCAAAGAACTCATCGGCTCCTGAAAAATCATCGCGATGCGATTGCCGCGCAGTTGCCGCAGATAACGCTCATGTACGCCCAACAACTCTTCACCGGCATAACGAATGCTGCCGTCGATCCGGGTGATGGACGGGGCGAGCAACTGAAGGATGCTATGCGCCGTCACCGATTTGCCGGAACCGGACTCGCCCACCAGTGCCAGGCATTCACCGGGACGGATGTCGAGGTCGATGCCGTGCACCACTTCCTGGCCATTGAAGGCCACGCGCAGGTCGCGTATTTCGATCAGGTTATCGCTCATTTCAAGTCCTTGGATCAAAAGCATCGCGGCAGGCTTCGCCGATAAACACGAGCAGGGACAGGATCAGCGCCAACGCAAAAAACGCGGTCAGCCCCAACCATGGCGCCTGCAGATTGTTCTTGCCCTGGCCGATCAGTTCTCCCAGTGAAGCGCTGCCGGCCGGCATGCCAAAGCCGAGAAAATCCAGCGCCGACAACGTCGCAATCGCGCCGGTAAGAATGAACGGCAGGTAGGTCAACGTCGCACTCATGGCATTGGGCAGGATGTGCCGGACGATCACCTGAGCATCACCAACCCCCAGCGCCCGCGCAGCTTTGACATACTCAAGTCCCCGGCTGCGAAGGAATTCAGCGCGCACCACGTCGACCAGACTGAGCCAGGAAAACAGCGCCATGATCCCCAACAGCCACCAGAAATTCGGCTCGACGAACCCGGACAGAATGATCAGCAGATACAACACCGGCAGCCCCGACCACACCTCCAGCAAGCGTTGCCCGATGAGGTCGATCCAACCGCCGTAATAACCCTGCAACGCACCAGCGGCGATGCCGATCAGCGCACTGGCGGCGGTCAGTGCCAAGGCGAACAACAGCGATACCCGCGCCCCGAAAATCACCCGCGCCAGTACATCCCGCGCCTGATCGTCGGTGCCCAGCCAGTTCTCGCCACTGGGCGGGCTCGGTGCCGGTTCCGTAAGGTCGTAATTGACCGTGTCGAAACCGAACGGGATCGGCGCAAACCACATCCGCCCGCCCTGCCCCTCGATCAACTGGCGCACCTGCGCGCTGCGATAATCCGGCTGGAACGGCAGTTCCCCGGCAAAGTCCTGCTCGGTGTAACGCTTGAACGCCGGGAAGTACCAGTCGCCCTGATAGCTCACCAGCAGCGGTTTGTCGTTGGCGACCAATTCGCCGCCCAGACTCAGGCCGAACAGCGCGAGAAACAGCCACAGCGACCACCAGCCACGCCGATGCGCCTTGAACCGCGCCCAGCGACGCTGGCCGATAGGAGATAACGTCAGCATCAGGCAGCCCTCGCGGTGAAGTCGATGCGCGGGTCGACCAGCGTGTAGCAGAGGTCGCCGAGCAGTTTTATCAGCAGGCCGAACAAGGTGAAGATGAACAGCGAACCGAACACCACCGGGTAGTCGCGTGACACCGCCGCTTCGTAGCTGAGACGGCCGAGGCCATCGAGGGAGAAGATCACTTCGATCAGCAACGAGCCGCCGAAGAACACGCTCACCAGAGCCTGGGGCAATCCAGCGACCACCAGCAGCATCGCGTTGCGAAACACATGACCGTACAACACCTGCCGCTCACTCAAGCCCTTGGCCCGGGCCGTGACCACATACAGCCGTGAGATTTCATTGAGAAAGCTGTTCTTGGTAAGGATCGTCAACGTGGCGAAACCACCGATCACCAATGCCGTCACGGGGAGCACCAGATGCCAGAAGTAATCGGCAATCTTGCCCCACAGCGACAGTTCGGCGAAGTTGTCCGAGACCAGCCCGCGCACCGGAAACCAGTCCAGCGCCGTGCCGCCGGCAAACACCACGATCAGCAGCAATGCGAACAGAAACCCCGGCATCGCGTAACCGATGATGATCGCCGCACTGCTCCAGACATCGAACGCCGAACCGTTGTGCACAGCCTTGCGAATGCCCAGCGGAATCGACACCAGATAGGTGATCAAGGTCGCCCACAAGCCCAACGACAAGGTCACCGGTAGCTTCTGCCAGATCAGCTCGGTGACGCTGGCACCCCGGAAAAAACTCTGGCCGAAATCCAGTTGCGCGTAGTTCCGGAGCATCAGCCACAAGCGTTCGCTGGCAGGCTTGTCAAAGCCATACTGGCGCTCGATGTCGGCCACCAGTTGCGGATCAAGGCCACGGGTCGCGCGGGATTCGCCGCCGACACTCTCGACATGGCTGGAGCCCACCGCGGCCCCGACGCCAATCCCCTGCAAACGCGCAATGGCTTGCTCCACCGGACCGCCCGGTGCGGCCTGGACGATAACGAAATTGACCAACAGAATCGCCAGCAATGTTGGCACGATCAGCAGCAGACGCCGCAGGCTATAACCCCACATGGGCAAACTCCTTTTGCTGATGCTGCATCTGGGTCGAGGTCAGTGCGGTAGGGCTGATTTCCCACCAGGTGTCGAGGCCGGCGTCGTACAGCGGCGCAATCGCCGGGCGGCCGAAACGGTTCCACCACACGGTGGAAAGGCCCGGCGGGTAATAGTTGGGCACCCAGTAATAACCCCACTGCAACACCCGATCCAGGGCACGGGCATGACGCAGCAGACTTTCGCGGTTATGGGCTTGTACCAGCCCTTCGAGCAGCGCATCGACCGCCGGATCGCGCAGCGTCATGTAGTTGTTCGAACCGGGATCGTCGGCACCGTCGGAGCCGAAGTAATTGAACATCTCGCGCCCCGGTGCCTGACTGACCGGGTAACCGACAACGATCATGTCGTAGTCGCGATTGCGCACGCGGTTGGTGTACTGCGCGGTGTCGACCTGACGGATATCGAAGCCGATACCGATCTGTGCGAGGTTGCGTTTGAACGGCAACAGCAAGCGTTCGAAGCCTTTCTGGCCATTGAGAAAAGTGAACTGCAGCGGTTCGCCTTTGCTGTTGACCAACTGATCACCCTGGGGTTTCCAGCCTGCCGCCGCCAGCAGTTTCAGTGCTTGCAACTGCTCGGCGCGGACGTTACCGCTGCCATCGGTTTTCGGCGCCTCGAAGACCTGGGTAAAAACTTCGTCGGGAATCTTGCCGCGCAACGGCTCAAGGATTTTCAGTTCCTCGGCATCCGGCAGTTCGGTGGCCGACAAGGCACTGTGGGAAAAGTAGCTGCGTTGGCGCAGGTACATGCTGCGCATCATCTGCCGGTTGGTCCATTCGAAATCCCAGAGCATGGCGATTGCCTGCCGCACCCGGCGATCCTGAAACTGCGGCTTTTGCAAGTTGAACACAAAACCCTGCGAGCCTTGGGCGGCGCCGGGCGCGAGATGCTCACGGCGCAATTTGCCCTGCTCCAGCGCTGCACCGGCATAGCCGATGGTGAAACTGGTCGCCGAGAACTCACGGTTGTAATCGAAACCGCCGGCCTTGAGCACCTGGCGCGAGACGTCGGTGTCGGCGAAAAACTCCACGCTCAAATGATCGAAGTTATACAGCCCGCGAGTAATCGGCAGATCCTTGGCCCACCAATCCGTGACCCGTTGAAATTTCACGCTGCGTCCGGCATCCACCGCACTGATTCGATACGGGCCGCTGCCCGGCGGAATCTCGAAACCGCCACCCTCTGCGAAGTTACGGCTGCGCCACCAATGCTCGGGAAGGACCGGCAACGTCGCCAGATCCAGCGGCAAGGTGCGACTGTCGCTGTTCTTGAACAGGAAACGCACCTGAGTCGGCGACTCCACCTGTACTTCGGCGACGTCACGAAACTGCTGGCGGTATTTGAGGCTGCCCTGGGTGGTCAGTAGTTCGAAGGTATAGCGCACGTCTTCAGCGGTGATCGGCGAGCCGTCTTCGAAACGTGCGTGGGGGTTCAGGTAGAAACGCAGCCAGCGGCGATCAGCGTCCAGCTCCATCTGCTGCGCCACCAGACCATAAACGCTGTACGGCTCATCCTTGCTGCGATAGGCCAGCGGCGCGTAAAGCCAGCCGTCGACATCCGCCACGCCGGTGCCTTTGTCGATGTAGGGAATCAGATGATCGAACGGGCCGCTTTCCAGCGAAGACCGGCGCAGGGTGCCGCCCTTGGGCGCGTCGGGATTGGCGTAGGCGAGGTGCTGGAAATCGGCGGCGTACTTGGGGGCTTCGCCGTAGACGGTGAGCGCCGGTTGCGGGGTTGCCCAGCCGAACGGCGTCAAAAGCCCACAAACGCTGAATAAAATGAGTCTGGAGAACATTGGCAGATCCCTTTTATACGGTGCTGCTGATGGCCTCATCGCTGGCAAGCCAGCTCCCACAGGTTTTCTGCTGCTCGCGAATGTCTGTGCAAGCTGGCTTGCCAGCGATGAGGCCCTAACAGTCACTACACAATCTGCCTACCTGTGATGTGCACCAGGTCGGCCATTTTTATAGGGCAGGCTTTAGATCAATAAGTCACTAAAAGCCCACCCGACTGCGAATACCGTTTCCCAAGGAGCTGCCTGCGGCAGCTCCTACAGGGTCAAATTCAGAATTTGTAGCTGACTCGCGTGTACAGCGTCCGCCCGAACGGGTCGCCGTATTTCGGGTCGTAGCCGCTCTGGAAGGTGTAGGTCTGGTTGCTGAACGGCGGCTCGCGGTCGAACAGGTTTTTCGCGCCGAGGGTCACGCTCAAGGTCTTGCGCCAGGTGTAAGTGCCGGCCAGGTCCCAGACGTTGTACGAACCGACGTAGTCGTGGGCCTCGCGATCCGAATCGTGATAACCGCTGGTGTAGCGGTTGGTCAGCGCAACGCCATACGGGCCGTAATTCCAGCTGCCGGTCAGGCTATGTCGCCAGCGTGCCACGGCGCCGGCCGAGGCAAAGTCGCCGCCACGGAAGTCGCCAAGCTTGTCGATGTAATCGCCCTTGAGCTGCTGCTGATAGTCATAGCGGGTGACGTAAGTGCCTTGCAGACCGATGCCGAAATTGCCGTACGGGGTACTCGGCAAGCGATAGTCGAAACTGACATCGACGCCGTTGGTTTTGATCTTGCCCAGATTGGCGAGCCCCGTGACGATGTGGTCAATGGAGCCGTCAGGCTTGCGGATCAGGCGATCCGGGTACAACTCGGGATTTTCGAACACCGCCGATTCCGGAAACTCGGCGATCTGATTGGCAATGTCGATCCACCAGAAATCCAGCCCGGCCGTCAGACGTTCGAACGGCTGATAGACAAAACCGAGGGTGACGTTGCGCGCAGTCTCCGGGCTCAAGTCGGTGTTGCCACCGCTGGTGCGGTTGAATTGCTGCGCGCAGTCACGGTTGGCGATGCCGCCATTGCCCGGATTGCCGCCGGCGCACAGGCGCGGGTCGTTGTAGTTGGCGTTGGTGAAACTGGTGAAGGTCGGGTTGTACAGCTCATACAACGACGGCGCGCGGAAACCTTCACTGTAGGCACCGCGTACCACCAATTCCTTGAACGGCTGAAAGCGGAACGAATATTTCGGGTTGGTGGTACTGCCGAAATCGCTGTACTTGTCGTGGCGCACAGCGGCCGACAATTCCAGGCTGTCGAGCACCGGTACGTTGACTTCGGCGTATTCAGCCGAAACGCTGCGATCTCCGGCCACGCTGCCGTTCGGGTCCACCCCAAGGCTCTGCACGTCACCGGCAAATTGCGCGAAATCCTGATGGAAGTCTTCCTTGCGGTACTCACCGCCCAGCGCCAGGGCTGAGGGGCCGGCGCCGAACCAGTCGCCAATCTCGCGGCTGATACGCCCATCGATAGCCTTCACACGCCCGACCGCCGTGGCGTAATCGCCGTCCACCGCGTTGGCCGCCAACAGCGCCGAACCGGCGCCGGTCTGTGGGCCGAACGGGTTGATCAGGCCATTGGCAATCCCGGCGCTGACAGCGCGGTCATTCACGTAGCCACTCTGAATGGTGTTGACCACTTTGTTCTGGTTGTACGAGGCGCCGACGTTGTAATCCCAGCCCACCAGTGTGCCGTCGAAACTCAGCAGCAGACGCTGACCGGTGTTGTCGTCCTCATGCTGACGGGCGCCCACCGCCGTTTCGCGCCAGTTCACATCGACCGGTTGCGTCGGGTCCAGGGCAAAACCGCTCGGCCCGGGCGTGATGCCGTTACCCGGATAGAACGCGGTGCCAGGGTTGACCTGATTACCCATCAACGTACCCGGACCAATCTGCGTGCGGTTTTCGTTGCGCGCCCAGAAGTATTCGAGGCTGACGTTGTGGTCGTCCGACAGTTTGCCGGTGGCTTTGGCGAAGGCCGAGGTCTTTTCGGTTTCCGGCACCAGGTCGAGATAGTTCCACAGGCTCTGGCGGCAGATACCGTTGCGCGAGAGCAAACCGGGCGCGTTGCAACCGGAACCGGCCAGCGGGTTGGTCGCATTGCTGCCCTGACTCCAGTTGGCTGGCGAGGCGGTGCCGGAGGTGTAATCGAGACCGCGACTGGGCTGGTAGTTGTAGGTGTAACCACGGTCCTCGGCAGCCAGTCGCTGCTGTTTGTCGTAACTGACCACGCCGAACACGTTGAAGCGGTCATCCTGCAAATCACCGAACCCCCAGCTGCCGCTGAAGTTACGGCTTTCGCCACCACCGGAATGGGTCGGTGTGTCGTAGTTGGTGCTGATCTGGCCTTCGGTAAGGCTGGTCTTGGTAATGAAGTTGATGACCCCACCGATTGCATCGGTGCCGTACAACGCCGACGCGCCATCGCGCAGCACTTCCACCCGGTCGATCGCGGCGAACGGAATGGTATTCAGGTCGACTCCGGATCCGTTGATCGCATTGGTGGCGTTGTTACTCAGACGCCGACCGTTGAGCAGCACCAGCGTCTTGTTCGGGCCGATCCCGCGTAAATCCGCGTAAGACGCACCACCGCTGCTCGATCCCACCGAGCGCCCGGAGCCGACCGAAGACTGGTTGGCGGAAATGCGACTGACCAGCTCTTCCGTGGTGGTCACGCCCTGCTCGCGCAACTCTTCGACGCGCAGAATCGTGACCGGCACTGCGGTTTCCGCATCGACCCGGCGAATCGCCGTACCGGTGACTTCGACCCGTTGCAGTTGCGTGGTCGGCTCGGTCGCTGTGCTCTCAGCAGCAATCGCCGGCAGCGTGTTGATTGCCAGCAGCAAGGCCAGGCTCAAAGGGGATTTAACGGGTGAAAAATGGATCATGAACAGCCATCCCTGCGTTTTGGTTTATGCAGGGATGTGCGATGACGAATAAGGATTTATAGAGGGCGAGTTAGACCGTTGGGTGATGAGGTTATGCACAAAATGCCATGGGCGCACATCAGGCCAACGCCATCTCCCTGAGTAACCGTGTATCCAACCCAAACCGCTCTTGAGAAACCATTTTGAACTGCCCCTCTGCCAGTTCGCAGCTCACCAGCAAGTTCCACGAATGCCGGGTGGCCGCCGAGGGCATCAGCACAAACGGGTATTCAGCCAGCAAAGCGTCGGCAAAGTCCCGTTGATTGGGTGAAGGCCGTGCGGGGCTCAACCAGTAAGGATTCGGCACTTCCTCTGGCTGCACCACTCTGACCTTTGCGTCACTGATGACCTCAAAACAGGTCAGTACATAAGGCTCACTGTCCAGCACATCAAAACTGTGATTGGCCGCCACCTCCAGAATGGCCGACGACGGGTCGACTGATGCATAAACCACTCGCCGACCGGGTGCATTCCATCGTCCTCCTTTGAGCTTTGAACCCATCCCGCTGTCCCAGGTGCATCCGTAGGCTTCGGGGTCCAGCCGCCACGCATACCAACGCTCGTCCCATGGCAAGGGATTCATTGGTGGACCCCGTAAATGATCTGCCCCAGATATTGCTCCACCATCTGGAAACCCAGTGAATGTCGGGTCAGTTCCGACGGCACGTAACCGTTCAGGTAAGGAGTGGGCTGCTGCAACCACTCTTCTGCCTTTTTTTGACGCCCGAATGCCCGAATAGCCATTTGCAGCACCAAGGCATACTGGTAAGCGATGACACTCTGATGCGGATCAAGGCGTACCGACAAGCCTTCCTTCATCAGCCGTCGCACGGTTCTGACCGACTTGCCGGTGATACGCTTGACCATCTCGCCTTGCTGGTACAACTCGGAGGTGGAAAGCATGTTGACGACGTCGCTGAGTTCAAAGCCCTGATCTGTCAGCTCGATGATCAGCGTGGCATCGTCACCGACGTTCTGACCCTGCACGAGTATGTCGACAGGTTTGCCTTCGACTTTTTTCAGCCCCGTGAGCCGAGGCGCTTTCACTGCGGGCATCGCGACATCCTCCATGGGGCATCGGGCGCGATCGTCGCGCCAGTAATGGCGAGGGGAATAAGCAGGGGTTTCGATCTCAAGGTGTGAGGTACGCATTATTGATCCTTTATCCGGGAGCCTGAGCGCTCAAGCCGCTCAGCGACTTCAATGTCATCGCTGATGCTATAGGTCGCGCTTCCGACGACCAACCTGAAAAAGTCGTCGGAAATATCCCCGCACTTGCGCAAAAGCTTCCGGTTTCCGTAGGACGTCAACAGAACGATCAACTGCCGAAGTGATAACTCACATCCAGCCACCACTGGCGCCCATAAGGGTCGTAGTTGCCGGTGGGGTAATACGGCCAGCCTGCAGAATCGTCGTGTTTGATCTGATTGAGCACGTTGTTTACCGTCAGGCCGACACTGGCGCGATCGTTGAGCTTGTAGCGCGCACTGGCGTTGAACACAGTCCACGGCGACAGACGCCCATCCCCCGCGCCATTGGTGACGGAGCCGTAGCGAATGCCCATCAGCGTTGCCGTCGCTTTCTGATAATCCCAGGTCAGGCTGGCGTTGACCTTGCTGCGCCAGTCGTAGTTGGTCTGCGATGTGCGCCAATCCTGGGTCGGCGCCTCATCCGATTCCTTGTAGTAGTGCGACAGCACCAGGGTGTAACCCAGCGTCGAACTGAACGCACCGTACTGGCCGGCGCCCCAGCGAATGTTGCTCTTGAAGTCCAGACCGCTGACGCGCTCACTGGCAGCGTTGATCGCGTTCACCCGTACGCGCTGCAACTGGTTCGGATCGACAGCGGCGTTGCCGGCATTACGGTCGATGCGCGCCAGGGTCGACTGGCAGTTGGCCGAGTTGATGTCCTGCGTGCCGTTGCGGCATTCGTTCTCCTGCTGCAACAGGCGGTTTTCGTCGACCGTGGTCAGCAGGTCATCGATCTCCACACGCCAGAAATCCGTGGAGAAATCGAAATTGCGCGACGGCGACCAGACAAAACCATAGGTCCACGATTTACCGCGTTCGGATTCAAGGTTGGCCGTGCCGCTTTGCGTGTAGTCGACCCGCCCGCGATCACAAGCGCCCTCCACGCCCTGGCTGCAGCCGTAATAGTCGATCTGTGCCGGGTAATAACCGTTGCTGTCGGACTGGTAGATGTAGTTCAGGTCCGGCGCGCGGAAACTGGTGCCGTAACTGCCACGCAACAACAGACTGGTAACGGGCCGCCATTCCAGTCCCAGGTTGTAGGTTTTCTGTTGTTCGGTGCGGCCGCTGAATTTGTATTGGTCCCAACGCCCCGCTGCGGTCGCCAGAATCGCGTCGGTGACCGGAATGCTGAACTCGCCGCCCGCAGCGTAACGCTTGCGCGAACCGCCGGAGCTTTGCGCGGGAGAAACGCCATAGAACGTGCCGTCGTTGAGGCCGTCATCCGGGTCGACGCGATATTCCTGCTTGCCCGCCTCCAGCACGCCGGCAAACCCCACTGGCCCTGCCGGCAAGTCAAACAGATCGCCGTTGACCGAGGCGTTGTAACTGGTCGATACCGATTTGCTGCTCTGGGTCAGGTTGCTGCGAAACTGCTGCCATTCCTGCGGCGTCAGCGGCCGATCCAGGCGCGAGGCGTCCGGAGCGAAGACCGGATATCCGTCGCGGGTGCCCAGTTGCGGGCCGAGATAGAAATCCTGAATCGATGACAGTGGCGTGTAACGGGTCGTGCGCACGCTGCGATATTCCGAGCGATTGGCCGCCAGGTCGTAGCGCCAGCCCGTGTCGGCAATCTTGTCGGAAAGACCGAGGGTGCCCGTCCACGAAGTGTCACGCCACTTGCTGTTATTGCTGGTGCGCCCGCCGATCTCCTCTTCGCCGTAGCGTCGATACCAGCGCTCCAGGTTGCCGCTGTTCTGGTTGATGAAATCCGGCGAAGTGAAGGTCGGGCCGCGGGTGTTGTTCTGGATGTGGTCAAGGCCGTACATCAAATCGGCAAACACTTCGCCGCTGTCGCTGAAGTGCCAGGTGCCGCGGGTGTAGCCGTCGTAGTTTTCCTTTTGGGTCTGGATAGTCCAGTAATCGTTGTACATCTGATCGGTACGGCAGCGGCCGGCACTGTTGACCAGTTTGTTGTCGAAGGTGCCCTGATACGCGCCGCACCCCGGCCCCAGATACCGGCTATTGGTCAGGTCACGGCGATAACCGACGTCCGCCAACGGGCCGCTTTGCATGAAGCCACGGTCGTCGGCCCAGATCGGATCGCGGTGAGTCAGCTCCAGGCCGAACAAGCCATCGAAGTCGCCCCAACTGCCGCCGCCACTGATCTGCAAGCGCTGGTTGTCACCACCGCCACGCTCGCTGGTGCCGCCCTTGAGATTGACGTCAACGCCGTTGATTTGCTTCTTGAGAATGATGTTGACCACCCCGGCAATCGCATCCGAACCATAGATCGCCGAGGCGCCGCTGCTGAGGATTTCAATGCGTTCGATCACCGCCGACGGAATGTTCGCCAGGTTGGTAAAGTTGACCTTGCCGTCGTACGGCGTCGGGTAGTCGGCGACGCGCCGCCCGTTGATCAGCACCAGCGTGTGATTGGGGCCGAGGCCGCGCAGGTTCAATGCACTGGCCGCCGGTTGCCAGGTGTTGCCGTAGTCTTCGCCCTGGGTCATGCCGGTGTTTTGCGTCTGGGTCGCCAAGGCGTCGTAGACGTTTTTGTAGCCGCGCGCTTCCATTTCCTCGTGGGTGATGACGTTGACCGGGGTTGCGCCGTCGCTCTGTGCGCGGGCGATTCGCGAGCCGGTGACGGTGACTTTCTCCATGCGGTAATCAGCGCTGGTAGCGGGTGCCACGGTGGTGACTTTCGCAGGTACGGAAGTCACCGCCTCGCCTTCACGCACACTCAGGCCCTGAGCACTCTGCTCGACTTGCAGACCGCTGCCGAGCAAAGCTTTCTCGACCGCCTCGCGCCCACCCAATGCACCGCGTACGGCGCTGCTGCGTTTGCCCTGCACCAGATTCTGACTAAAGGAAATCGGCACTCCGGTCTGCCGCGAGATGTCCAGCAGCACCTCGTCGAGCGGGCCGCTGGCAATGTCGAAAGTGAACACGGCGGCAGCCGGTTGTTGGGCGAAAACGTGCAATGGGCTGATGCCCATCGCCAAGGCAACGGCGAGGGTCAGTCGAGGTAATTGTTGTTTGAATAAGAACATCGAGGGGCTTCCCTGTTGAAGGCGTCTGCAGGGAATGAGCAGCGGGACTGCGCTTTTTATAGGTCGGCGATTAGGCCAAGAAGGCATATCCCTATAACCGTATTTGCCGCATCCCTTTATCCGGATTCATCCCCTCTGTAGGAGCTGCCGCAGGCTGCGATCTTTTGATCTTCAAAAACAAAATCAAAAGATCGCAGCCTGCGGCAGCTCCTACAGGGATGAGGTTGGGCGGGGGTCAATGCTGACCCAGTAAGGGTTGTGCCAGATGACGCGGATCGGCAGTGAACGGGCGAGCAACTGCAGCGTCTGGTCACTGTCGTCGAGCGAATAGAGGCCGCTTAGGCGCAAGTCGGCAACCTCCGCGCTGACATGCAAGATGCCGCGACGGTAAGGGCGCAAGCTGTCGATGACTTCGCCCAAGGGACGGTCGCGGACTTCCAGCCGGCCTTGCAGCCACGCACTTTCATGGCCCTTGTTGCGTTGCAGGCTGAGGATGTTCTGGCGGTTGAACAGCAGGCTCTCCCCCGCCTCAACCACCTGCCGCGAACCGCCTGCGGTCAGCACTTCGACCTGCGAATGGAGCATCACCAGGCGCGTGCCGTCCTCGCCTTGCTGGACAAGAAATTTCGTCCCGAGGGCGCGCATCCGGCCGTGCTCGGTCTCGACCACAAACGGTCGTGCCGTATCTTTCGCCACGTCCACCAGTAATTCCCCACTGCGCAACGCCAGCAACCGTTGATGACCATCGAACAGAGGCACCACGCGACTGCGCGCATTGAGCGTCAATGCACTGCCATCGGCCAGGGTGAAATCTCGCCGCTCAGCCGTGCTGGTCGCCAACTCTCCCGCTTCCGGCAACCAGCCATAGCGCCGCCCTATCCCCCCGGCCAGCAGCGCAACACCGAGCACACTCAAACTGCCGCTGATAAACCGTCGCCGGCTCGACGGTGCGTTGAGGCTGTGCAGCAGACTGTTGCGCGGCAGCCCGCGCAGAGTCGGATTGCGCAGCAGGTTCAGACCGCCGCCCATTTGCTCGATGATCTGTTGGTGCCGTGGATCGGCCATGCGCCAAGCGTCGAACGCGGCGCGCTCGCCCAGACTGACTTCGCCCGATTGCAATAACGCCATCCATTGCGCCGCTTCATCGATCACCGCTTCGTCGGCCCTCATGCCTGCATCGCCTGATAGCAACGTTTGAACGCCTCGACCATGTACTGCTGCACGCGACTGGTGGAAACCCCGAGGCGTTCGCCGATTTCGCTGTAGGTCAGGCCGTCGAGCTGATGGTAGAGAAACGCTGCTTTGGCCTTGGCCGACAAACCATTGAGCAACCGATCGACCGCCAGCAACGCCTCGATCACCAGCGCGCGTTCTTCCGGCGAGGGATGCACCGGCGTCGGCGCCAACGCGAGGCTTTCCAAGTAGGCGCGCTCGAGATCCTGGCGGCGCCAGCCTTCGTACACCAGGCGCCGGGCGATGGTGGTCAAGAGTGCACGCGGCTCACGGATCGCCGTCGGGTCCGGCAATGCCAGCACCCGCAAAAAGGTTTCCGAGGCAATGTCCTGTGCACTGTGCGGGCAGCCCAGCGTGCGGCCGACGGCAGCGCACAGCCAGCGATAGTCCTTTTGAAACATCTGCCCGATGATCTGGTAATGCGGGTTATGCCCACCCATGCCTTGCTCCCTGAAACGGGCTCCACCCGCTGCGAAAAACCGTCGTTCTGCCGGGATCCTCCGGCATTGATCAGGCGCGACTGTGCAATAGCGCAGCGGGCATTTGAAGTAATAAAAAATATACATAAGCAAACTATTGAGCATAAGACGCTTCGTCGCCGCAGAAACATTGGCTGACACAACGTTGACCTCGATCACTGGTGTGCAGACGGCCAGTCATTAATCTTCCGGCTCCATCGAAGGCCAGGGAAGGCTCACCGGGAGCCTGCGGCTGATCCCATTCAAGGAAGAACTTTCATGCGACCACTCAAGATCATTCTGCTGTCGTCAGCGTTCAACGGCCTGACCCAACGTGCCTGGCTGGAACTGCGCCAGGCCGGGCATTCGCCCAGCGTGGTGGTGTTTACCGACGAGGCTTCAGTGTGCGAACAGATCGAACACAGCGGCGCGGACCTGGTGATCTGCCCGTTCCTCAAGGACCGCGTACCGCAAGCACTCTGGAGCAACACCGAACGCCCGGTGGTGATCATCCATCCCGGCATCGTTGGTGATCGTGGTGCCAGTGCCCTCGACTGGGCGATCACCAACGAGCTGTCGAGCTGGGGCGTGACCGCGCTGCAAGCGGTCGAGGAAATGGACGCCGGACCGGTCTGGGCAACCTGCGAGTTCAATCTGCCGAGCGGTCTGCGCAAGTCCGAGCTGTATAACGGTCGGGTCAGCGATGCGGCCATTCGCTGCATTCGCGAAGTGGTGGAAAAATTCATCGAAGGCTTCCAGCCAGTCGCGCTGGATTACACCAATCCCGCCGTGCGCGGGCGTTTACAGCCGAACATGAAACAGGTCGACCGCAGCTTCAGTTGGCACGATTGCGCCCGTTTCATCAAACGCTGCATCGATGCGGCGGACGGCCAGCCCGGAGTGCTGGCGAGTCTGGCGGGCGGTCAGTATTACGTGTACGACGCCCATCTGGATTCGCGCACCGGCCTGCCCGGCGAGATTCTTGCGGTGCATGACGATGCGGTACTGGTCGCGGCGGGAGACCACAGCGTGTGGATCGGTGCGTTGCGGCGCAAACCGCTGCCGGGTGAAGAAACCTTCAAGCAACCGGCGCGGCATGTGCTGGCCGGACAATTGGCCGATGTTCCGACGCTGGACTGGTCGATTGCCAGCCAGCCGTTCAGTGACGAGGCGTATCAACCGATTCGTTACCGTGAATCCGGGCATGTCGGCGAGCTGACCTTCGAGTTCTACAACGGCGCGATGAGCACCGAGCAATGCCAGCGCATGGTCGAGGCATTGCGCTGGGCCAAGTCCCGCGACACGCAGGTGTTGTTGATCAAGGGCGGGCGCGGCAGCTTTTCCAACGGCGTGCATTTGAATGTGATTCAGGCGGCGCAGGATCCTGGCGCTGAAGCCTGGGCGAATATCCAGGCGATCGATGATGTCTGTGAAGAACTGCTGACGGCGCGGCAACTGGTGGTCAGCGGCGTCACCGGCAATGCCGGCGCCGGTGGTGTGATGCTCGCGCTGGCCGCCGATATCGTCTTCGCCCGGGCGGATATCGTGCTCAACCCGCATTACAAAAGCATGGGTCTGTATGGCTCGGAATACTGGACCTACAGCCTGCCCCGCGCCGTCGGCCCGGCGCTGGCGGAGCAGCTGACTCAGGCGTGTCTGCCGGTGAGCGCCATCCAGGCGTGGCAGATGGGCATGATCCAGGAAGTCGGTCCACGTTGCCCGGATGAATTTTCTCTGTGGTTGCTGCAACGGGCCAACAGCACTCTGAGTGACCCGACCTATGCGCCGGTGCGTGAACGCAAGTCGCGGATTGATCAAGCGCTGATCCAGCAATGTCGCGAAAGCGAGTTGCAGGAAATGCAGGAAGACATGCTTTACAACCGCAACGGCTTCGCCGAGAAGTGCCGGCACTTCGTCTACAAACGCAAGGCGTGTGGCACGCCGGCGCGGTTGGTCGAGGATTGGGCGCGGGTAGGTGAAGTTGAACTGACCGACTGATCTTCAGCGTCTACGAGGGCCTCATCGCTGGCAAGCCAGCTTGTATGCTGGTACTTGAAGGGAGGAGAAGGGACAAAGCCAGATTCTGACTGTTGACGCAGTACAGATCCGTGGGAGA